>JALOMB010000131.1 GCA_025455685.1 Chitinophagales bacterium
GTTCATAAAGGAACTCGTTGATTTTCAATAGGTTTTTTGTATGCTTCATAACTATTTTCGTCGTCGATTTGATTATCTGAAGAATCAAATCAAAGATTTCTATAGACTTCAAGATATATTAAAAGATGATATCTTGTCTTATCACGGTTTAAGTCATTCTGATTTCTATCTAAGCCCGGTGAGGTCCTATGATGATTTTTTGCCGGAAATTCAAAATTGGATGAGATTAGGTAGGCAGTATGTTTATTTTGCGAAGTCAAGTGGCACGACAGCAAAAAGCAAATTTATCCCGCATACACGCCAAAGTCTGGATATACATCGTCAAGTAGGTTTCGACATTTTGTCTGTATATGCCTATAAAACAAAGAAAATTGATTTCTTATGGGGAAAAAATCTATCTATTACAGGGAGTATCGATACTCGAGATCAAATTAAAGTCGGTGATATCTCTGCATTGATTTATGATAGCTTACCCTTTTATTATGATTTTTTTAAATTTCCAAATCGTCAAATAGCCCTAAGTATAGACTATAAGAAAAAAATGAGCTATATCCAAAAGAATTTACCGGCTCATCGAATCACTTGGGCTAGTGGTGTGACTTCTTGGATCGTCTATGTGCTCAATCAACTCATGACTTATCATCAAAAATCAATTCGTGAACTCCTACCACATTTTAATCTTTTGGTTCATGGTGGGGTCTCAATGAAACCTTTTCTTCATTTTTTTCAACAATATTTACCCCATCTTTTTTTGATACAAACGTATAATGCCTCAGAAGGTTTCTTTGGAATAGAAGTTCTTGATGAAGGTTATCTCAATTTAATGCCTCAATATGGCAATTATTTTGAGTTTCGCCCTATAGAATCTTCTTCTGATATCCTAACTAGTCGAGAGATTCAAATAGGAAAGCCCTATGAACTTATTTTGACAAATCATGCCTTTGTTCGATATGCATTAGGCGATGTTGTTTTATTCCACGATACACATAATATGAGTTTTGAAATCATTGGACGAACAAAATCATGTATCAATTTAGTCGGAGAAGAATTAATGGAACATAATGCTATAGAAGCTTTTCGTCAAATAAATGGCGATTCAAAAAATCCGATAACTCTTGTGACTTCTTGTCCTAAGAGCCAAAACAATAGTTATTATCATTTGTGGTTAGTGACAGAGCATAGCGATTTAAATGAAAAGATTTTTCTGACTCAATTAGATTTTACGCTTCAAGTTTTAAATTCTGATTATGCATCGAAAAGGCAAGGAGGACTGCTTGATTTTCCTCAGTTAAAGCAAATTCACTCCGAAACAACTTTGATTTATCTGTCTAGAGAAAATAGATTGAGCGGACAAGCCAAAATTCCTGTTTTAAGTAGTGATGAAGAGTTGGCAAATGCTTTATTAGAGATAAATCAAGGACTAATGAAAATTTAATCCCAAAAAATTTTGACTTTATCTAAAAATCCTTGAATTCCTCTTTTACAATCAGAACTCTCTCTAGATGAAGCATTGGCTTTAGCCGCTACTTGCATCGCTTCTTCAAAGGGTAAATGATGGGTTAAAGTCATAAGTTTCTTGGTGGCAGCTATTGCTTGGGGACTTGTATGTTTGGCTAGCATTAAAGCTTTTTCTTTTACGGTTAAGGCAATTTTGTCTGGAGTGACAATTTCGGTTATTAATCCTGTATGGACAAGATTTTGGCTAGCATATAGCTCCCCTGAAAGCATCATAGGACGAGCAAAGCCTTCACCAATTTTTCGCGTCACAAAAACACTGACAAGGGCAGGGATAAAGCCAATTTTTACTTCCGTAAAGCCTATTAAAGCATCTGGTACACAATATATGATGTCACATACGCTCATCAGACCCGCACCACCTGCTATGGCGTGACCTTCTATTTGAGCTATAATTGTTTTAGGATAGGAATACATCAGCTCATATAGTTTTTTTAAATGAGTGGAATCATCTAAATTTTCCTCATAGCTATAGGATTGCATCCTCTTAAGCGCTTCTAAATCAGCTCCTGCGCAAAAAACATCGCTTAAAGAATGCAAAATAATAACTCGAATTCGATCCTCATTTCTTAATTGTTCTAAGGCTTGAATAATTTCAGAGACGAAATCGTGATTCAATGCATTTTTTTTATCTGTTCTATTGAGTCCAATATAAGCGATTGGTCCTTCCACAGTTATTTTTACCCAATTTGAAGATGTCATTTAACAAGGATTAATTATTAAGAATTTATAGGTCAAAGATATAATTTTTTCTTTTGTAAATAATATTTATCTTGTTTTTTGGACTTGAATCAAGAAAAATAGAATCACTTTTATCTGCTTTCTTCGATGCATATTACAATTTCACCCCTAGGAGGAGCCGCTGTAAAATGCGCTAAAATCTCATCAACATTTCCACGAATAGTCGTTTCGTAAAGTTTAGAAATCTCTCTACTGATGCTTATTCTTCTAGGATTTTCTATGAAAAGTTTATACTCCTCTAAAAACTTTATTAAACGATGAGGTGATTCGTAGAGGACAATAGTTTGAGGATAATCGTTGAGTGATTTGATAAAAGTCTGACGACCTTTTTTATGTGGCGGGAAACCGAGAAATAGGAAACTAGACAAGTCAAATCCAGAATTGCATAATGCAGGTATCAATGCGGAAGCACCTGGCAAAGTTTGAATTTGAATATTATGTTCAATTAATGATTTAACCAATTGAGAGCCAGGGTCACTAATTAAGGGAGTACCCGCATCTGAGACTAAACCGATACGTTTGTGAAGCCTAAAGCCTTCAAGTACTTTTTGGATGGTATGATATTCATTTATTTTATTAAGGGCAATGAGTTTTTCGACACGAATATCAAAATGCTTTAATAGAAAACTCGAAGTACGCGTATCTTCACAAAAAAGCCAATCCGTATTTTTAAGGACTTCAATTGAACGAAGCGTCATATCGTCAAGGTTTCCAATTGGCGTAGGGATAATATATAGGGTTTGTACCATTAATTTGGCTCTGAATTCTTTATTAGGAGTATGGATGCAACAATATAGAGCAATATGGCTATAGTCATAGCCAAATATCCATATAAAACCAAACAAATGACAACAATACCCAAAAACAACCAAAGCAATGGATGTTTCAACTGAGAAATATTTAGTGATTTATTGCTAAGCATAGGTATATCACTAATCAATAAAAAGCTTGAAGCCAATGTTAATAGCCAAATGATTAATGGAAAACTTGTAATTATCATTCGAAACCATTCTAAATGTATCCATGAAAAGAATACACCTAGCATGAAAAAAGCGTTTGAAGGAGAATTTAAACCATAGAAATAATTGGCACTTCTTTGTTCAATATTAAATTTAGCTAAACGCAATGCGGTAAACAAAGTTACTAAAAGTGGAAAAACAATATATATTTGAGCAAATATTGTAGTTTTAGCATCAAAATAAGATGACAAGAGAATTACCCAAGCAATACTCGGTTGAAGCCCAAATGATATTAAGTCTGCTAAACTATCGAGCTGTACACCAATCGGTGATGATTGATTGAGTTTACGTGCTGCGAAACCATCTAAAAAATCAAAGACTAAACTCCCCATAAAGGTATAAAAAACCAAATCAAACCGGCCATTGAAAAATAGATATATACCAAATGCTCCACAAAATAAGTTTCCGAGCGTGAGTAAATTAGGGATGCTTAGCAGTGAAATCATAAAAAATGAGTTTATCGTAAGAAAGAATCACTGACAATTAGGTCCTTTGAACCTTGTCTATAGTCATAAAAACCTTTTAACATCACATTCCATGCATGGTCGAACTGTGTATTCTCCACACTCCCTTCATAATGAAAAGCCGATGATAGGAATCATATATTTTTGAC
>JALOMB010000048.1 GCA_025455685.1 Chitinophagales bacterium
TATTAAAAGGATTTATGGGCAACATTAAAGCTACAAAACAGCTGTATAAACACAATAATAAGGGAATTGCGGCAAAAGTCATAAAACTTAAAAAGCTACTCTTTCTAATGCTTTGAAACAGATTGAAAAAGTAGGTAACTGCCAGCATTATGAGTACAGGAATAAAGTAAAACGATAAAAATGAATTTCTTAAAAGCGTTAGGATAAAAAAATAGGTTTGTTCATTTGCCATACCTTTAATATCTGGCGATTGCAAAAGCAGTATGACATACAATCCATACAACAGTATGACTGCTAAAGTGTTATAAATAAAATATTTAAAAATCATTTTTTTCATATTTATTCTTCTATTCGTTTTACAATTCATTTGAAATAAAACACTCCATATTTAATGTTTTTTTATTCATAGGATTTCCATTTTTAGGGCTATGAAATAAGTGTCATATTCCAATAAATTCATTGTGTCTTTTTCTTTCTGAGTAAAATCTACATAATGCAATGTAGAATATAGCATTTGAGGATGTTTTTTTATAAATTTATGGTCAATATAATAATCGTAATATTCACTGTTTTCTTTGTCCAGAGGATTTTCCCAAAGATCATCATGCGAAAAACGCGTAATGGTAATGGTATCTATATTTTTCCTGAGTATCTCAAATAATTTCTTTTGGTCATCACCCCACGGTTCTTTTATGGGATTGTTTTTCTCATAAAGCGAAAAATAAAACGGTTCAATTTCATTTAAGAGAACTAAAGAGTCTATGATTTTGTTTATGATAAATATCCTATATTTTGTTCTAGGAACCCACACTTCGCCACCAGATTCTTTGCCTTTGGTAAATATAATTTGTCCTTCTTTTATGTTGTCATATTTGTTGTTGCAACTCATAAAAAATAAAACAAGCCAGAGACTGAAAAAATGACATAAATTCCGATTAGATATCATATTACTACACTAAATTTTATTTTTATAAAATGCGATTTAATCAAATTCTTTAACATCATCTATATAAAATTTGTTTGCTTTCTGTAGGTTTAAATAGTATTGTTCGTGGGTTTCTTTTAAATTAGCAACGCATCTTCTTTGGTATTTTGGTATTCGGTGGTATAATACACCGGTTTAATATCATTAAAATGATTCTGTACGCTACACATAAGATGATAAGGATTTCAACTTTCTTTTTTCTTTGTATAAATCCATTTAATCCTTAAATTTTATTTATTGATTGTATCCCAGAAAACCTCTTTCAAATATATTAGAATATTTCTTTCGCTTAATATCTAACGTTTGATAGGTTCCTACCCCTATTATAAGATTTAAAAATACTTAAAACTATGATTTTAAATTTTTGCGTAAGGTTTTTGTTCTTAAATCTATGCCCGTATGTGACCAACCAGGCGCATTGAAAATGTAATGGAATTTAGATTTTAGATCGGGGGCTTTTTTAACATCTTTAATAATTGCAATGAGTTCATGAAAAGCAATTTTATATAAATTAAATGTTTCAATGTTTTTTGTAATACCATAAATGCATGGATTTTTATCTTCTTCTTTTTTAAATGTACCAAATAATCTATCCCAAATAATTAAAATTCCACCGTAGTTTTTATCTAAATAATCGATATTTGTAGCATGATGCACTCTATGATGCGATGGCGTATTAAAAATATATTCTACCCAAGCAGGCAATCTTTTGACCACTTCTGTATGGGTGTTAAATTGATATATTAAGCTTAATTGGTGAAATGTTAAAATCATTATAGGATGAAAACCAATTATTGCCATTGGAATATAAAACATGTCTCTATATATAATTTCTAACCAACTCTGACGCAGAGCAACCGCAAAATTAATATTCTTAGAAGAGTGATGATTAATATGTTGAGCCCATAAAATTCTGATTTCATGACTGAGTCTATGATACCAATAATAAATAAAATCTTGAAATATTAACCCAACAATCCAAACCCACCAGTGTGATTTATGCCATTCTAATGAAGTAAGCTCTTGCAGGGATTCTGGCGCTATATTATTAATAATTCTAAACTGATAAAACCAAAATAAGTACCCTAACACCACAGCTTTTGCACCAAAATACTGGCTGCGGCATCTTTTAAATAATCGGCATTGAGTTTGTTTCTTTTTCTAAGATAAAAATAAAATTCAGCGAAGAGTATTACAGTAAATCCTGGAATAGCATAAAATACTGGGTCATTAAAATCAAATGGATTAAATAAAGAAAAGGTCATGAGTTTAAGATTAAATATTTATAACTTATTTAATTAAAAATATATTTTTATGTAAAAATAATAAATAATTTTACGCTAATTGATATTATTTATCCAATTCTTTAACATCATCTATATAAAACAGATTTTCTTTCTCTATCACTAAAATTTCTCTTTTATACTTTGCTTTAAAGTCCAAATCTACAATATTTAAGCCAAACCAATAGCCCTTTTGGTCTTGTTTTAGAAGTTTACATTAAATAAAGTTATGGTTTATTCCTTACATCAATGAGTTTAAATAAATTCATTAGCGAAAATGGATGTGCTACGCCATTAATCTCTAACGAATTATTATAAAAAATATCTCGGATGAGATAAGGTGATTTTTTGGTGAGCAAAATTTTTATCTCTTCTGTTTTTTCCTCGTTTTTATAGGTTACTACATATTGATTTTTAGATGAATTGGGATCTTTTACTATGGAAATCAGTTGGCAGCTATCTATTTCTCTGAAACCATATAATAAATCAAAATCTATGTTTGAAGCTTGTCCTCTTTTTAGGAATATAGCTTCTCGTTTTAGGTTTTGTCTGAGGGGTACGGCGAATAATTTGTAATCTTTGGGGGATAAAGATTTATTTTGATACATAGTTTGAATAAACGTCTTGGCATTTAAAGTATCTATTTCTATAGCCTTGGTCTGTGCAGATAAGACTACTGAAATAGTGAAAAATAAGAGCATTATATAATTTTTCATAGTATAAAATTAGGTTAAGGTCTTGTTTTGATCCGTTAATAAAATGGCTTCAATAAGACTTAAAAAAAGAGGAAAAGTAATAATAACCCACCAAATCATCGTATAATAGGGTAATAATGGATATAGATAATTTAAAGCAAATAAACTACCTGCATAAACCACACAAAGCAAGGAATGCGATATGGGCACTTGCTCCTCGGAATAATTTGCGATATGCTTTTGTATGTTATTGAGAAATCCTTCTTGGTATGTTTCGTTCTTGCCCGCCAAAAATCCAGTGAAAAACACCATATTTCGAATAATGTACACCACAGAAATCCCCAACAAAAAGTATTGCAATGCGATGCTAAACGCCTCAGAAAAAGTCATCAACGCAATCTCGGGCTGATTAAAAACCCTGATGATATGATCTAGGGCAAACCTAACGAGAATCAACCTACTCCACATACTCAACCAAAACCGATTTTTTTGAGTCAGGGGCAAATAAGTAAACGCGTGAACTAAAGACAAAAGGACAAAAATAAGAATAATCAAATCCAAAGCATAAGCAAGCCAATTTTGATAACGAAACACTTGATGTTCGATTAACCAATAAATCATCGATAGGGATAATAAAAGGGTAGTGCCTTCGTGGATTTTTTTTTGGATGATATCCCGACTATACAGCCAAAAGAATGTCGTATAAAAAATCACTATCCCTATAGGCCACAGGGCAATATGATTTTCGATTTTATAGCTAGTTTCGCCTTTGACAGGTAAAAAAGCAAGAAAACTCACTAAATAAGCTGTAATAAATATAAAACCCACAGTTTTCCATTTTTGGGTTATCCGATAGCTTTCAAATACAATCCCAGCAAACAAGGTGAGCAACGGAAAAGAAAATAAGGAAAGTCCGCTTTTATCCGCTCTATACAGGAAGTATAGCGTAAGCATCAAAGCAAGACCGCAAATAAGCATAAATATTTGCTCGAGATTCAATCCTTTAAAGCCTTTGTTTCTTTTGGTTTTTTTCATCTATTTGAGTCAAAATTTATTTAAACTGTTCTTTAGCAAAAAAATGGTTAAACCTCACCAATACAGAAACAAACACGCCTTGATAATCATTATATCGCCTTTCATAAGGAATTTGATAGCCTAAATTGATATCAAAAAGATAAATAGGTACGGTATATCCTAAGCTGGGCTGAAGAAAACGATTTGTAGTAAGGACTCTCAGCTGCGTAGAAGGAAGAAAATGGCTGGTATTGAGCATCGTGAGGTGAATTTCAGGCAAGAAATCTATTGTGCCATTTCGCAGAGCCGCTCCCGTACTAGCTCCTACCATTAAGACTTGGTCTTTTATTGCTCCGAGTTCGTATTCTGCACCTATAAACGCCGCTAATGGTCCAGAATAGTGCAATTGGGCATTGTACGTAAATTTGTTTTGGGCTTTTAATGAAATAAAAAAAGCAAACGGAAGCAGGATAAATAAGTTTGTTTTCATCTTAAATTAATTCGCTAAGATATAATATTTTGTACTATAAAGTCAAGAAACTTAATTTTTTACAAATTACACTACATTAGAGCATAGGTTCAAGAAATGTTGCAAACAAATTGCGATTCTAGAAATTTACTTATGACGCTTTGTGTGTTTAGAAGTTTTTGGCGCTAATGCCAAATGTCAAAAATCGATCTTCTTCCAACTGCCCTGATATCACAATGCTTTCAAAAGAATGTCGATAGTTTACCCTGAAATGTATAAATTTCCATATAGGAAATTCTAATCCTAAATCACTCTGCCATCGATAGTTTCCAAAATCTTGAATAGCAGGCTGTATATAGGTTTCATGCAAAAAAATCAATTTTTCTTTTAATAAATAATGTCTTCCATTGAGCCAAAAAGTAGAACGGATAACGCTTTGCGTGCTTTGTCCATTATATTTTGCTTTATTAAAAGTCTGCTGTGCAAACCTAGTATGCTCATACTCACTCGATAATGAAAACTTCAACCATTCCTTTTTCTTTTTTAAAACTTCTACCGTGACGCCTAGCCCCAAAAGCGACCTAATATCTATTTTTCTTCTAAAATTTGTACTAGCAATCCCTAAAACAAAAGGATAAACCAGTTTATCGGGATTAAGGTATAGGAAATTTAATGTGAGCACATCTTCATCTGCTTTTTGACGTCCGAAAGCTTGGTAAATATAAGACGATCTATTTTTATATACCAAGTTTTGGCTTGGTTTCACACTAAAGTCTCCTTGTGTTCGGAAAATAAACGTTTCTACATTGCCGCCTTGATAAATTCCGGTGACAGACAAACCCAATTTAGTCTTCAATGTATCGCTTTCGTTGATTTGACTTTTCGTAATAATTGGTATCAAAAAAAATAATAGATAAAATTGCTTCAAAACGAGAGATGATTTCAAGTAAAGGCACAAAAATAGTGATTTTTTCTGAAATCATAACCTCCTTACTTCTGCTCGATTAGAATATAGCCTAGGTCAGAATTGAGTTTTCCGTCGAGTTTATACGAGTGGAGTCTATGATAGAAATCATTATTTGGCGCTAAAACGCATGTATTGCATGTTTCTTTTTTGAATGTAGTTTCGGTAATTCGATAAGTCAAATTTTGTGGTAACATGACTACTTCAAAGTCTTGTAAAAATAGTTCTCGATCATTTACATAGATTGATGCTTCATCATCTCGTCCTCCACTAGACAATTCATATACTTGACTATCTATTGGTTTTGAGAAGTTTGTGCCCCTAGTATAAAATTTCAAGAATACACCTCCTTCTAATCTACTTTCAATACCTTTGAATCTAATTACTTCAATATAGTCAGAACAATATTTCGCAGTACAACAAGACTGAACATGAAGCAAAGTCATTATCCCTAAAAATAAAAATAGCGTTATTTTTTTCATGACAGAGGCTGTTTTTAGGCATTTATAGCTTTCTCCTCTAGTCTACCTTTTGAGAAATAAAAGACATAAAAAAGGGATATGGCAAAATATAACCCAAAAGAAATAAGATACGGCAAGGAGTTTGGGACTATATTTACTATTTCAAAACATAAATAACTTAGCAAAACCAAGCGAATCATTTCTGATAAAATCGTCCATTTCTTAGCTTCCATCACCCCACTCCAGTTGATGATACCATGCCAAAGTACTAGAGCTGCGTACCATTTCATATTAAGTGGCAAGAAATTCTGAGGTGTGATGATGAGGAGCATGAGCCAAACAGAAAAAATTAATTGAAACACTAAATACGGTTTAAATCCATGAAAACCAATAGATTCATACACCTTTTGATTTTGAGGCGTTATTTCTGCTGGCATGGGTTTAGGCTCGAGACCTCGAGGAGTCCAAGTTAGGGGCATAAACCATAGTTTTATCTTATCCCAAAAGTAGGGCGCTGCTTTGGCAGTATTCCATAAAATTATGTAATAATGAAAATTTATTTTAATGGCATTCCACGTTTTAGGATGATGATACATACCGTAAACTACTTTTTCTTGCTCTTCTTCGAAGGTACCAAAAATTCTATCCCAAATAATCAAAAACTCAGAAAAATTTTTGTCTAAATATTTATAATTAACACCATGATGCACTCTATGATGACTCGGGGTCGTAAATATAAACTCTATCCATCTAAACAGCTTGCCAATAAGCTCTGTGTGATGAAGGAAGGCTATGAAAAGATGAATTGCCGTCATAGCATAGATGTATTCTGGTTTGAAACCGATAAGGGTAAGAGGCCAGAAGAAGAAAAAAGAAAATAAACGCTGAGTTACACTTGCTCTAAGAGCAACTGCGAAGTTCATTTCTTCTGCGGAATGATGCGGAGAATGTGCCGCCCACATGATATTGATATGATGACCCCAGCGATGCACCCAATAAAAGATAAAATCAATACCCAATAACAGCAAAAGATATCCGAGCCAATTCATCTCAATATGTTCTATCAGACGATAATTTTCCCATAAAAAACCATAGGTATAATAAACTCCTAAAGCAACGAGCACATTCACAGTTTGATTGGCGAGGGCCGTCCCAAAATTCGCGAAAAATTCTTTGAAACGAATGAGATTCTTGCGGTAAACATAATTAACAGCGACTTCCAATAAAATAAAAAAAATCGAAATTGGTGTCAATAAAGCATAAACATTAGTTTTCATTATAAATTGATTTTTTTAATTGAGAAATGGCATCATCTCTTTTTCAATCGAGGTTCTAAGTTCTTTGAGCCTTATAGCATAGGCTTCCAATTGCTTTTCATTTTCGGTTTGCGGTATCCATTTTCTGACCGGTAGCGGCTTGCTCTCAGAATCTACTGATACGAAGACGATGACACAATGCGTTTTCTTGATAAATTCAGTTTTTGACAAATCCTTAGAATAAACATCAATGCCTATATGAATACTTGTCTTACCGGTATAGAGGATATAGGCATCGACCTTGACTAAATCTCCTATAGATATTGGGCTAAAGAATCTAATCCCACCTACATATACCGTCACACAATAAGTCTGTGACCAAGTGCGTGCACAAGTATAAGCCGTTTGGTCTATCCACTTCATCACTACGCCTCCATGTACATTGCCTCCATAATTAACGTCTGAAGGCTCACTTATAAACTGAAAGGTGATTTTATTAGAACTATTTTCCATTACGTTTGTTTCATGTAACAAATATAATATATCTAAATTGAGTAGTTAAATTTTTTTCTAAGGACTAACACAAAAACCCCTAAAATTGGAAGCAAAGAAATTATAGACATCAAAAAATAATCTAAAATCGAAAAAATCACTAGTCCTATGATAAGCAGGTTGTCCCATTTTTTTGTAAAATAAGCACTCAAAACAAATACTTGAAACAAAATTCCAACAAAATAGACGATTTGCGCTAGTTTAGCATGATTGATCATATAGAATTGAACAATTGACTTCAGGCTTCTTGGCTCGAGATAGAGACTCGCGGCATTCTGTGCCCAGAGCATATTTTCAAATTGGTTTGGTTGAAAAATATAACCTCTTAGAATTTTCCATAGTCCCGCACTCCAGAAGATAAACAAGACATAAAACACAAAAAAGTTCATGAGCATCATTCTTTTTTTCTTATCATTCGTAGTTAAAGCTAGCCATCCTATCGCCAAAGGCAATAAATGATGAAAATGATGCAAGGCGTTAGAATTATAGAGAATTTCATATAATATTAAGACTAAAATATTTATCCAAGTCAGAATTCTAGAAGATTTGAAATAGAAGACTATGGGCAATAAGAAAAAGAGAAATTCTAAAACATACGAAAAATAGGCGCTTTTATTCAATTCTATTAACCCTAATCCATGAATCAGCCAAAACGTCATATCTACGCTTGGAAATTGATAGGGACTATCTTTGATATGTATGAGGGAAAGTCCATTGAGATGGAGTATGACAATACTACAAAACTGATAAATGCTTAAACCTGAAATATAAAATCGTTCAATTTTCATTTAATCGTCTAATTATCTGATTTTTGGAAATTTTATTTACCTGAATCTTATGAGACTTTTCTACCAATAGCCTTTCTAAATATTCGGATACTTCGTCGCCTGACTTATTCTTTTGGACAATTCTTTCGAAAAGATAGTTTTTTATTTTAGAATTTGAAAATTTTTCTTCGATGAGCTTTTGATTTGGGTCTGAGGCATTATGGGTTTGGATTATTCGCAAGACATAGTCGCGCTGAAAATCTGTGACTCTTTGATTTTCTGGGATTTCCAACACTTCAAAACTATCTTGTGCTGCGAAATAACCTGAATACATGCCATAATGAATAAAAGGATATCGCTCTACACCTTTTATAGTGAAATATATCTGAGTAGTTATAAACAAAAGAATAGATAGAAATAACCCTAAATGATTTGATTTAATATCCTTTAGCCAATTCCAAAAAATCATAATTTATACTTTTAGAAAATC
This sequence comes from Chitinophagales bacterium, assembly GCA_025455685.1. Classification (GTDB taxonomy): domain Bacteria; phylum Bacteroidota; class Bacteroidia; order Chitinophagales; family JADJOU01; genus JALOMB01. Next base: position 8,937 of record JALOMB010000048.1, read on the forward strand.
GTTTATTGTCATGTGATTTATAGAAATTTCTTTTTTAAATTGGCTTTCACAACGCTGAGAATAAAGCATTAACTCAGAAAAATCTCCTAGAATCGTCTCGAGGATTTTAGCTGGAATTTTAATATTCCACAGTGATTTTCCATAAAAATCCGCTAACTTGTTAGTGAAATCCACAAAGCGAATAGGGTCGCTCATTGAGGCTATTATAAGCGGCTTGGGACTCTCTATCAAGCTAGATACGATAAGGCATAAATCATCGCTACTCGACCAAGTAATATAATGACTGCCTCCTCCAAAGAGTAAATTAAACTTAAAGCAAATAGTTTTTCGTATATTCGGTAAGAATCCCTCGTCTAAATCCATGATAATCGGAATTCTCATAATGGATAATTTACATTCTTCTGCGATTGGTTTAGCTTCTAATTCCCATTTATGACATAAATCTGATAAAAAGCCCTGACCTTTTTGTGAATTTTCATCGAGCATTTCTAATCCACCGTCTCCATAATAGCCTGTTGCACTGGCTTGAATAAAATGATCGCAAGAGATTTGTCCCTCTAAAATCGACGATTTAAGCAGCCTTGTAGATTGAATTCTAGAATGAATAAGAGTTTCTTTTCTCGATTTGGTCCAGAATTTTTCAGCAATATTCGCTCCTGACAAATTTATTATTACGTCAAAATGAGATTTTTCGGGAATATCTAGTCTATTTTCTTCAGGCAACCAAAAATAGAAATTCGGTTGATTTCGAATTGAAGGATTGGTGGATAAAATATAAATTTGGTATTTTGAAGCGAAAAAAGCCATTAATTTCCTTCCTATGAATCCTGTGCCTCCCGCTATTAATAACTTTTTGTGTTCCATAAATGTCTTATTTTGACTTTTTCAGACCACCAAATTACGAAATTTTAGATAAATCTAAGATATTTTTATATTATTTTTGAATCATGTATCAGTTTTTAGGAGAAACCCTCACCACTTTTTATCAATCAAGTAAGCAAGATAAACCTTGGCAACTAGGATATTCACCCTATCAAATCTGGATATATGAAATCATCCTTCAGCAAACGCGCATGGCTCAGGGCATGCCTTATTTCGATAAATTTATCAAGAGATTTCCAAATATAGAAACGCTAGCCAAGAGCTCTTTGGACGAAGTTCTTGAGCAATGGCAAGGACTCGGATACTATAGCCGAGCTAGAAATCTTCATGCCACAGCAAGATTTATTTCTGAAAATTTAAACAACGAATTTCCTAAGACTTATGATGCGTTAATTAAGCTAAAGGGCATAGGCAAATACACGGCTGCGGCTATTTCGAGCTTCGCTTATGGGGAAAATCAATATGTCCTTGATGGAAATGTTTATCGGGTTTTATCCCGATATTTTGGAGAAACTACTGAAATTAACTCGAGTCAAGCCCCAAAAACATTTTATGCTTACCTAGAAAAAATTCACAAAAACTTCGATTCTCAAATCCTCAATCAAAGCCTTATGGATTATGGAGCACAGATTTGTACTGCTAAACTTCCTAAGTGCTCTGAATGCAAGCTAAATCTACATTGTGTCGCTTATCTCAGCAATCAAATCATACATTATCCCCAAAAAATCAAACCGAATAAACTTCGCAATCGTTATTTTTATTGTGTTTTTTACTTAAATGAAGATGTCATTTACCTGAAAAAAAGAATAGAAAAAGATATTTGGCAAGACCTCTATCAAGGTGATATGGTCGAAAGCGAGGCTTTTCCCGACAAAAGATTTATCTTCCCGATAAAAGAAAAAGATTTCGACCTAGACTGGTCTATACAGCGACTCACGCATCAAAAAATTCATATCAAATTTGCCATTAAGCCTATTGAATCGTTTGATTTAAATACTTTGGGTGAAGAAAACTTTTACGCCTTATCAGAGCTTCACAGAATTCCCATGCCTAAAATCATCGATACTTTTCTCCGCAATTTGCGATAAGCCTATTTATCCCCAGAATAAATATCCAATTAAAATGGCTACGATTAGTCCAAAAATATCTGTTAGCAATCCTACTGCCAAAGCATATTTGGTGTTTTTGATGCCTACCGAGCCGAAATAAACCGCCAAAATATAAAAAGTTGTCTCTGTACCGCCTTGTACGATACTCGCCATATTTCCTATAAATGTATTGACACCATGAACTTTTAACGTATCTGCCAATAACCCTCGCGCGCCACTTCCACTGAGTGGTTTCATCAAGCCAATAGGCAAGACATCCACAAATCTATTGTCGATTCCTAAGGCATTCACCAATACTTTGACGCTACTAATCATCGTATCCAAAGCGCCTGAGTTGCGAAATACACTCACCGCGAATAACATTACTACCATATACGGCGCTAAGCTCATCACCAAACTAAAACCTCCTTTCGCTCCTTCTACAAAAGAATCATACATATTGATTCTTCGAAAAAATCCAAAGAATATAAAGACCATAATCATCGACAAAATCGTCAAGTTTCCAATAGTTCCTACGATTGAGCCCATATTTGCTACGGTTTCGCTATTCATCCTGCTCAAGCCAAAGACCATACCGATAGCAACTGTAACCATTGCGATTATTGGTAGTTTGAGTATATTGATTTTTTGGATAAATGCCACCACAAAAAAAGCAAACAAAAACCCAAAAAAAGTAACCATCAAAGTCGGAATGAAAATATCTGCTCCATTGAAATTTTGTATTCCTTGACCGGCAGCTATGGTCTGACGCATCGCGATAACTGAGGTAGGAATCAAGGTTACACCTGCCGTATTGAGTGCCATATACATGAGTTGTGCATTAGACGCTGTCTCCTTGTCTTCATTTAGCTCTTGCATCCCTTGCATCGCTTGAAGTCCAAGTGGCGTAGCCGCATTGTCCAAACCTAATAAATTAGCAGAAAAATTCATGCTCAAGGCACTAATTGACTTATGACCTTTTGGTATCGAAGGATAAATAGCCCTAAAAAAAGGCGCCATCCATCGCGCAATGATCTCCAAGAGTCCAGCGTCTTTGCCGATATTCATGATACCCATCCAAAAAGTCATCACACCTGCTAAGCCCAAACTTATCTCAAAGCTGAGTTTCGCACTATCGAATATTCCCGTGACCAAGGTCTGAAATATTGTCCCATCGCCTGTGGCAATGAATTTGACTACGCCGACCAAAAAGCCAATGATAAGCAATAAAGCCCAAATATAATTTAACGCCATAATGTTGATTTACGCACAAACCTACCTTAAATACTTTTAACTTAGAATTTTTTTATCAAAACTCTTTTTAAATCTGTACATTTTTCTAGATTCTTCAACAAATTTAGAAATAATGACCAATAGATTTAAAAAAAATCTTATTTTTGTACAAACCAAAAATTAATAATTATGATGTTATTTCAAGTAAACCAAAACGCTGTAACAGACGCAGCTAAGGACTTCACACAAGTCGCTTACAATCCTATTGAGAATTTAATTCAGTCTATCATTCAGTCCGTTGGAAATTGGACTCCTAAGATACTTGGAGCTATAGTAGCTTTATTTATTGGTCTTTGGATTGTAAACTTTCTCACAGGAGTTTTCCGAAAAGCTATTTCTAAATCGAGAATCGAACCTACATTAGTTCCATTTTTATCCTCTGTGGTTGGATTTACATTAAAAGCTATTCTATTTCTCGGTGTTTCTCAAATGCTTGGCTTCGAAATTACTTCAATTGCAGCTATTTTAGTGGGTGTCGGTGCTGCTATCGGTGGTGCTTTCAACGGCTCTCTTGGCAATATCGCTTCAGGAATTATGATTTTATTCTTTAGACCCTTTAAAATTAACGATTTGATAGAATTACCAGATGGGAGTTTTGGTTTTGTCAGAGAGATTAGTCTTTTTGTGACTACTTTAGAAACTTTTGAACGTAAAACAGTTATTATTGCTAACTCTTCAATTACCGCAAATAAAATTACAAATTACACTACTATAGGTAACTTGAGGGTAGATATACCTTTTGGAATTCAGTATGGCTCTGATTTAGCCAAGGCAAAAGAAATCGTCATGAATGTTATGGCTTCCGACGCGAATATTTTGCAAGATCCGAAACCAAACGTCGTTGTCAATAATTTGGGTGAAAATGGGGTTGAACTTTTAGCGCTTCCATATGCAGACTGTGCTAAATTCTGGGATGTTTTCTGGGGTACACGCGAGCAAATCTTAATCGAACTTGGGAAAGCTGGTTTTGAAGCACCATTGCCGCAGCGGATTATCCGAAATAAATAGTTTTTTTTAATTTAAAATGAAGAGGCCTTGACATAAGTCAGGGCTTTTTTATTTCCGACGATTCAGCAAATGTGCGATGACCAAAGCGGGATAGAGAATCCCAAATGTAGAAAGAAAAACCGACAACTGTTTAACAATAATATTCTTGGTAAATACATCTCCAAATCCAACTGTAGTCAGACAAGTCAAACTATAATTCAGAAATTCATTAAAATCTATATCACTATTGGTCAATGTAACATTTCCAACCAAAACGGGATAATAGAATTGATTGAGAAGCTGAAGAAAAAAAGCACCGTAAACCGCTACGAGCAAATAAATATTCACGGCACCTACAATTCGATAAATATTTATATGATCATTTCGAAAAAGCAATCTAAAATTATTTAATATCATAAAAACCAAAGAAAATATCGACAAGATAATTTCATAGAGAAAATAATCCTCCACCCCTTGAAAAAGACGTATAAATTTCAAAACTACGAAAACAAAATACAATATAGCTAATAAGCCTTTGATCCATAAATTATAACATGAGAAAATACCTGAAAAATAGAGAAATAACACAAAAAAATAATGTATATAAATCGCATCCGGATAGTAAAACTGAAAAATCGGCATAAGAAATACCATACAAATCAAAATAATTAATAAAAATACAAAGCTCGCGTCTTCAAGCCAATATTCATCGAGTTTCTTTAAGGTTTTTAAGGATATTTTTCGAATCATGATGCAAATTTATTTCCAAAAATCTAAAATATATTTACTCCATCTTTTTGGGTCTTGAATTTGAGCAAAATGCCCTAAGCCTTCCATCATAGTAATTTTAGCATTTGGGACATAATGTGCTTTGATATAAAGTGCTGATTCCTTGACATTGTTTTGGTCATCTACTCCCCAGGCTATATGAATTGGAATGTCAAGCTGAGTAAGAATAGGCAGCCATCGAGTAGCCTCAAAACGATAGCGTTCCTTATAATATTGTACGACTTTCCAAATCACATCGGTAGGTGTATTGTAGTAGAATTGGTCAAAAAGTCCTTGAATTCCATCTAAAGTCAACTTTTTATTTCCATGAGCACTATAGATTTGAAATTTGAAAAAAGCAAAATTTTCTTTAATAAGCGCTGCAGCTATCCCTTTTAAAGAAGACAGCAGAATTTTTTGCCCAATTCGCATATGCGTATGACGCATGACCATACCGCCATTCGTGAAGGTCGCTGATAATATTGCTTCCTTCATCCAATAAGGTTTATTTTGGTGAATTCTACATAGAATTTCTGTTAATATACTGTCCCCCATATCATGGGCTACGACGTGTGCTCCACAAATAGACAGCTGACGCCAAACGTCTAAGGCGATATCTGCATGCTCGAAAAGTGAATATGTAAAATTTTCTTTTGGCTTATCTGAAAACCCAAAGCCTAAGGAATCCCAAGTTATAATTCGTTTAAACCGATTTTGTAGGAATTCAATAGTGCCTGCATAACTATAAGATGATTCTGGAAACCCATGAATCAATATCAAGGTATCATTTGCAGATGCTTGTATATCTCCTATATCTACTGTGAATGCCTTATAACCAAATATGCCTACAGATAATTTTTTTCCAAGATTCTTCCATGCTTCTAATTTTTGTTCCATTTCCGGATTAATTTAGATTACAAAGTTATTAAAAAGTTTTTAAATTCTTAAATTATGGTACTCGATGACCTAGACTCGCTTCATATAGCATAAACCAATCCTCTAGGGCTAAGTCTATGGTCATTCCTTTTTTCTGTGATTTTAATCTATTGATTTGAGTAGAGCCCACTACCGGAATAATCTCAGCAGGATGCTTTCTAATCCATGCGATGAGCAAAGCGTCTATATCGACATTATATTGCTCTTTTAATCGTTGTAAACATTGACTCAAAGGTTTGTTTTCTTGATTTTCTTGGAATATACTGCCTAAGGGTTTCCATGCCATTGGGCGAATTCGATGCAATTGAAGATAATCCATATTTCCATTCGTCAGTGCTTGATGCTGTGTCAGCGAAAACTCTATTTGATTATAGGCTATAGGTACTTCTTGACGAAGTAAATCTATGGTCGAGGCATTAAAATTAGACACACCAAAGCTCAGGACTTTGCCCTGTGAAAAGAGGCTTTGAAACGCTTCATATATCTCTTCTACTCGGAGCAATGGACTCGGACGATGCAGCAATAAAATATCGAGATAATCTGTTTTTAACTTTTTTAGGGAGTTTTCTGCACTTTTGATGATTTCAGCACCAGAATAATCATAATGTTTTACAGAATAAGGTGAATCTAGAAAAGGATACTGAATGCCACATTTAGTCAGCAACTGTATTTCTTCTCGCTTCACCGATGTCTGTGCCAAAGCCTCGCCAAAAGCCGCTTCCATAGTGTAGCCACCATATATTGAGGCATGGTCATAGCTCGTAAGCCCTTTTTCATGACAGGCTTCGATGAGCTTCGCCATAGATTGGGTAGACATTTCTTTGCCATGTTTCCCCCAATTCATCACACCGACTATAATAGGCGCTAAGCAGATGGATTGATTTATATAGGACATTACTAATTTTCTTTTTCTTTTTTATCGATGAGGATATATCTCGGTATGCCTTGAACTCTCAGACCCATGGTAATCTCTGCTTCTCCTCCATTTCCTGTGATATATTGCGGCCAAGGATTTTTATTTTTTACTCTATATTTTTCCCAGTCTTTGTAATGCTTATCTATTGAAATGGATATGATTTTGGCTTTTTGGGGAAATTTATCATGGATTTCTTTTATCTCATTCTTGTCCAAGTGGCAAGGATAGCACCAACTAGCTGTAAAATTTATAATATTAAATTCTGAAGTTAATACATCATGGAGATTGACGGCTTTGTTAGCGGTATCGAAAATTACATAATTTAAAACCTTTTGAGTCGAATCCATGAGCTC
>JALOMB010000132.1 GCA_025455685.1 Chitinophagales bacterium
TTCATCAAGGCTACCCGATCTTCATTGATATCAAATCCTATAACCTTAAAATGTTTGGCAAACTCTAGTGCTAACGGTAATCCTACATAGCCTAGCCCAGTGATGGAAATAAGTTTTGTTTTATTCTTTAATTCTGTGAGCATGTGTATTGTTTATTTGCTATATTTGCTAATTGTGTTAATTTTCTGAACTGCCAGTTAACTAGATTTGCTAAATTGCTCAGTTTGTGGATTTACTCAACTACTGATTCGATTGATATGTTTATTCAGTGGTGACAATTCAATATTTCAGGTTTCATTATTTTAAATATTGTGCTCAAAACGACAAAAAAGCTACTCCTTAATACCTTAATCAGTTAAACATTACAACTATAACATTGAACTTTAATTGCATGGCTTCGCCGATGATAAGTCGCAATGACTTGATCTGTAATTGGTTAAAAATAAAGTCTTTTTTAGACTTAAATTGAGTAGCAAAGTTACTCAATTTTGGTCTTGGATTGATAATTTTTGTCTTACAAAATAAAAACATTACGAATTTAGATAGTTAATCTCACATTTTTGGGTTGAGTAGAGATTAGATTAATTAATTAGCATTGTCTAACCAAACAAATCAGAATGGGTATCGCATCTTATTAAAACGATTTCTTTAAGTTTTACATCTAATTTCCAAATAAGAAGCCAATCTGGCTTAATGTGACATTCCCAATAACCCTTCAAATTGTCTTTTAATCTATGTGGCTTGTGTTGGGGATCTACAATTCCCTTATTTTCAAGAGCGATTAATATTTCATTCAAAACATTTACATCATAATTCCTTCTTATGCAAAGTAATAAATCTTTTTCAAACTTTTTAGTAGTTTTTATGCTATACACCAGCTTTACTTTTTAAAACTGACATCATTTCAGATACAGAATCATAAGATTTCAATTTTCCATTTTTAGAATCTTCGATTGCTGTCATAGTTTCTTTGTTTGGAATCTGATTGTCAATTATTTTAGCATATTTGGTAGTTTTTAGTAATTCTACCATTCTTTTTGCTTCTTCTGATTTTGTATCAATAATTACTGTCGTCATTTTAAATATTAATTTAAACACTATAATACAATAATCAACTCTTCTACTTTCCTTATTCCTACAATTTTTTGGGTCGTAAACATAGAATAAAGGTCTTATAGGAGTTCCTTTAAATCCACTAAATCCTGGCCTTGGGTCCAATGATCTGGATAATCATTTAAATATCTTACATATTTTTTATCTGCCTCAATCCAATATGTTATACTAACTTTATTTTCAATAAAAGATCATTTTTATTTTTTTAGAACAATTAAATATAACAACTAGTTCTGCATTACATCCTAAATACTTCAACGCCTACTTCATCACCTTCATCAAATATTCTCCATATCCACTCTTGATCAATGGTGCTGCAAGTCTCGATAGTTGCTCTTTATCGATGAAGCCCATGCGCCAAGCTATCTCTTCTATACATCCTATCTTATATCCTTGGCGCTTCTCGATCACACGCACAAACTCTGATGCATCGTGTAATGAATCGAACGTACCCGTATCTAGCCACGCTGTACCTCTATCCATGATACCTACAGATAGCTGTCCATGCTCTAGATAATATTGGTTTACGGTGGTAATTTCATATTCGCCGCGAGCAGATGGCTGGATATTTTTGGCGATATCTACTACTTGTCGGTCGTAATAATATAGACCTGGTACTGCATAATCAGACTTAGGGTGTAAAGGCTTCTCTTCTATGGAGAGTGCTTTTTGGTCCTTGTCAAATTCAACCACTCCATATCTTTCGGGATCATTTACAGGATAAGCAAATACCCTTGCTCCATTTGTGATGGCTGCACTTTGTTGTAGAAGTTTGGATAAACCCGAGCCGTAAAATATATTATCGCCTAAAACAAGGCAAGAAGTATCATCACCAATGAAGTCTGCGCCAATGACAAATGCTTGTGCCAATCCATTGGGTACTGCTTGCACAGCATATTCAAATCGACACCCTAATTCCACACCATCACCCAATAGTCGGACGAAACCTGCTTGGTCTTCTGGCGTGGTGATGATCAACATCTCTCTGATCCCTGATAACATCAAGATAGATAAAGGATAATAGATCATTGGCTTGTCGTAGATGGGCATCAGTTGTTTGCTGATGGCTTTGGTGATAGGGTAGAGGCGTGTGCCGGATCCGCCGGCGAGGATGATACCTTTCATGTTTAATTGGTGTATTTGATAATTTGGTGAATTTGGCGGATTTGCTTATCTGATGATTTGGTGGAATTGCGAATTTGCTTGATTTGGTAAAATCGCTTATTTGGTGATTTTTTGGATATGCAAATAGCTATTTATTTAACCTTTTATGGTATGCATTGATTTTATTGGAAAGTTCCAAACCTTGGGGTTTAAGATGATTTAAATTTTCATTTGAGAGAAAGCCTAATCTATTTGACAAATAAAGAAAATGAGCTACCTCCATTAAAGAACCGAAAGAAATTTCTATAAATCTAGCTTTATCTTTTTCTGAAAATCCAAATCAGCAATTCCACAAATCAGCAATTCTGCAATTCAAGCATTTCTTCTCACTTAAATGGATGTTTTGCTAAAGGCAACTTACAGAATGGATGGTAGTCTCCTTGCAGACCAATCGGTGTACTAGTACGGATTTGATGTACGATATTGATAGCAGTGCGTGCTTCACCTATACGGAATCCACCACCATCCAAAATATCTTGGTAACTCATAGTATGTAAATCCGTAAAACCATCTGAAAATTCTAATTCTTCACCTTCGATATTGATGGATCTGTATGTCCGCTTACCTTTTGCCTTGACATCGTCTGGTAGCGTATCTGCATTAATACTGAGAAACCATCTGACTTTGGCTTTTGCAAACTCGAAATATCCTGCTGCTCGATCGTGTGTATGAATGTGGACAATATTCTCTTTGACTGGCCCAAATACCCACTGAAGCATATCATAAAAGTGTACACCGATATTGGTAGCAATACCGCCGGACTTTTCATTGTTGCCTTTCCATGATGTATAATACCATGTGCCTCGTGATGTGATATATGATAGATCAAATTCAAATATTTTGTCTGGTGGTGCTGCTGCTACTTTATCGCGCAATGCTATGATGCTGGGATGTAATCGAAGCTGTAGGATATTGTACACATGTTTTCCTGTTTCGTTTTCGAGCTCTTCGAGTGCATCGATGTTCCATGGGTTGAGTACAATGGGTTTTTCGCAAATAACATCAGCCCCATACCTAAGTCCAAACCTTATATGGGCATCATGTAGATAATTGGGACTGCAAATGCTGATATAATCCACTGGAGTCTGTGATCGTTTTAGTTTTTCGATGTGTCTATCAAAACGTTCGAACTCAGTAAAAAAGGCGGCATTTGGAAAATAGCTATCCATGATGCCGACCGAATCATTGGTGTCCATTGCAGCTACGAGATCATTTCCTGTATCCCGTATAGCTTGCATGTGTCGGGGAGCGATGTATCCTGCGGCTCCTATTAATGCGAATGATTTCATTTATATATTTTAATTTATTATACCACTAAGAAACACTAAGCTAATATGATTTCTCTGTGTACTTAGTGATTTTCTATGTGGATTTTGTGGTGATTTTTTGTACTACTAAGGATCACTAAGCAATTCACTAAGTAACGCTGAATTTTAAATTATGTGAACTTAGTTGTTAATCTTTGTGGTCTTAGTGGTTAATTTTTAATCTTGTAACTTTGCAAAGTG
>JALOMB010000133.1 GCA_025455685.1 Chitinophagales bacterium
GCTCTCCCTGCTGGACTTGAACCAGCGACCCTCTGATTAACAGTCAGATGCTCTAACCAACTGAGCTAAGGAAGAATTTCAAAATCACATGTTGTAATTTCGGATGCAAATATAATATTTTTTTTTAATTTTGCATGTAAAAAATAAATTTTAATCTAAAAAAATCAAAAATGAGTATAACTATTGTAGGAACCGTAGCCTTTGATGCTATTAAGACGCCTTTTGGGCAAACAGACAAAATCATAGGCGGTGCCGCTACCTATATTGGATACGCTGCTGCGTATTTCTATAAACCTATTCAAATCGTTTCGATCATAGGCGGAGATTTTGATATGAATGAAATTCAAGAGATGAATAATCGAGGCATTGATACTCAAGGCATTGAGGTAAAACATGAAGGCAAGACATTTTTTTGGTCTGGATCCTATCATATGGATATGAATTCTCGAGATACTTTAGTAACGGAACTCAATGTATTATTAGAGTTTAATCCAATATTGCCAGAGAATTATAAAAATACCAAATATCTCCTACTTGGCAATATCGACCCAAGTCTTCAACTCAAAGTTATCGAACAAATGACCGAAAGACCTAAGCTCATCGTCTTAGATACCATGAATTTTTGGATGGAGCCGGATTTTCTCGATACTTTGAAAAAAGTCATCGCTAAGGTCGACGTCGTGACCATCAACGACGCAGAAGCAAGGCAATTAAGTGGAGAGTATTCTTTGAAAAAAGCCGCTAAGAAAATTCTAGCTATGGGACCAAAATATCTTATAATCAAAAAAGGAGAACATGGCGCCTTGCTTTTCAATGAAAATGAAATGTTTTCAGCACCAGGATTGCCTTTAGATGAAGTATTTGACCCTACCGGTGCTGGTGATACGTTTGCAGGAGGATTTATAGGTTATATAGCCAAGCAAGATGACATTTCCATGGAGACTTTGAAATCCGCGGTAATCTATGGCTCTACTTTAGCGTCTTTTTGTGTAGAAAAATTCGGAACTGAGCGCCTTAAATCCTTAAATGAAACTGACATTCAATCAAGAGTACAGCAATTTGTAACCTTGGCTAAATTTAATCTATAACCAATGCAATCAGATACCCAAAATTCAGAAGTTAAGTCTGCTAAAGTTGAGCAACTTAGGAAAATAGCTAAACTTATGGATTCTCAGTTCAAAATTCCTGGGACTAATTTTTCATTTGGATTGGATCCTATTTTGGGCTTGATTCCTGGGTTAGGCGATTATAGTGGCGTATTATCTGGATTAGCATTCGTCGTCTTAGCCAAAAAAAATGGCGCGTCCAATCGAGCGAGCCTGATGATGCTCAAGAATATCGTCAAAGATTATTTCATTGGACTGATACCCGTATTGGGCAAGGCATTCGATTTCTTCTATAAAAACCACAAGAAAAACATTAAAATTTTTGAAGAAAATATCCTAGAACACAAACATAATGAACCGACTAAACCAATTGTTTTCGTGATTATTTTTGCGATATTATTTTTAGGATTAATCCTCAGTATTTTAGTCGTATGGCTTATGGTCAAAGCATATAAATTTTTGATAGCTCACTATGGCCAAGGTCCTTTTTAATTAAAATTAATTAGCTATATTTGTAGGTCTAAAAGCACACTATGAAGAAAATTCAAAAAATTCTAATCGCCAATCGAGGTGAAATTGCATTACGAATAATTCGAACTTGTAAGCAAATGAATATCAAGACGGTAGCGATTTATTCTGAGGCGGATTCGTCTTCTCCCCATGTTTCTTCAGCAGATGAGGCTGTTTTAATGGGTCCTGGGCCTTCTATTCAATCATATTTATTGCAAGACAAAATTATAGCCATATGCAAAGAAAAACAAGTCGATGCAATACATCCAGGTTATGGATTTTTAAGCGAAAATGCAGATTTTTGTAGAAAAGTAATAGAAGCAGGTATCATATTTATTGGACCAAGTCCAGAAGCAATGGAAATTATGGGGTCTAAATTGTCTGCCAAGAATGCGGTAAAGCATTTTGAAACGCCCTTAGTACCAGGTACAGATGAACCCATTAGTGATATCAAAGTTGCCAAAGAAATCGCTTCGAAAATTGGGTATCCTATTTTGATCAAAGCAAGTGCAGGTGGTGGTGGCAAAGGTATGCGTATCGTAAAAGAAGAAGCTGAATTTGAAGAACAAATGAATTTGGCGAAATCTGAGGCTATGAGCTCATTTGGTGATGATGCATGTTTTATTGAGAAGTATGTGACTTCACCAAGACATATTGAGATTCAAATTCTAGCAGATCATCATGGCAATTGTGTGTATGTGTTTGAGCGTGAGTGTAGTATTCAGCGAAGACATCAAAAAGTAATTGAAGAAGCGCCTTCGAGTATTTTGACACCAGAAATCCGGGAAAAAATGGGTCAAGCAGCTATTAATGCTGCACGTTCTTGTAATTATACCAATGCAGGTACGGTAGAATTTATATTTGATGAGGATAAAAATTTTTATTTTTTGGAAATGAACACGCGACTTCAAGTAGAGCATCCTGTTTCTGAAATGATATCGGGGTTAGATTTAGTCGCTTGGCAAATTAAAATCGCAGAAGGACATCCCTTAACAATTAAACAAGAAGATTTGAAAATCAATGGGCATGCGATAGAATTAAGGGTTTATGCAGAGAATCCGAGAGAAAACTTTGTACCAGATATTGGGACATTGTCTGTATATAAGCGTCCTGAAGGAGAAGGAGTAAGGGTTGATGATGGATTTGAAGAAGGCATGAGTATTCCTATTTTTTATGACCCAATGATAGCTAAACTTATCGTTCACGCTGAAAATCGCAATGCTGCTATCGCCAAACTCAAAGAAGCAATACGTGCTTATAAAATTGAAGGGATAGCCAATACACTTGATTTTGGCTTGTTTGTATTAGATCATCCTCAGTTTTTATCGGGTAATTATGACACGCATTTCGTTCCGAATTTTTTTAAACCGGAGTGGCTTGATGGATATTTGACTAAAGATGAACAAGATATTTTGGCAAGTTTTATGATTGCGAAGCGACATGTTTTTGAGCAAGATACTTATCGCGATTTGTAGAAAATTTCATAGTCTTAGAAAGATTCGTTATTATGTCTTTTTCAACAAATTTATATCGCACTAAAAAAGTTTTTGGAATTTTCTAGAATAAATTTAGTATTTTTGCGTTCATTTTAAAATTCAATTAAAATATTGAGCTAAAGTAAAATTGATGAAACATTTCTTTTTAATCTATATAATTTTTGTCGCATATCATCAGAATTTATTTTCACAACATGAGTTTAGCATAGGATTAGGAGGAGCAAATTATTATGGTGATTTAAATAAAGCCAATTCTCAGACACCTGTATCATTACTTACAGATTTCAATGCAAATGCTATTCACGGTGCTGCATCAATTGGATATCGATATAATTTTCCTGAGTTTTTTAGTTTTGGAATTGATTTTTCTACTATGACTGTTAGTGGTTGGGATGCAGATAATAACACTACGGGATTGGATTTCTTCAGACATAGGAGAAATCTTCATTTTTTCTCAAATGTCACGGACGCAGGTCTTACTTTGAATTATGAGCCCCTTAGAAATGGACAAGCTAAGCCAGAGTATTTTGTATCTCCTTATGTAGGAGCAGGTATTGGTGCATTTATGTTTGACCCTAGGGCAAATTATTTAGACAACGAAATCTACCTTAAAGACCTCGGCACTGAAGGTCAAAACACTTCTAATCCTGAAAGAAAATATA
>JALOMB010000049.1 GCA_025455685.1 Chitinophagales bacterium
TTGACTGTTTCAATTCCTCAATGGTACGATTAAAATTTTTGCAGTTACGATGCCACTCAACGGTGCAACTATGTTTCAATTCCTCAATGGTACGATTAAAATATCCCGAATCTCGCTCGATTCGACCCGTCTAACCACGGTTTCAATTCCTCAATGGTACGATTAAAATCTCGATACCACATTGCAACGCCTAAAAGCTCATTGATGTTTCAATTCCTCAATGGTACGATTAAAATTGCGGGTACTGCAGGTGCTGCTGGTACAGTAATGAAGTTTCAATTCCTCAATGGTACGATTAAAATTTCCGGTATTGAGTTTTTTGTAATAAAATCAGTAACGTTTCAATTCCTCAATGGTACGATTAAAATAACGGCACGGCGACTGCTCCACCCCGACGGAATAATTGTTTCAATTCCTCAATGGTACGATTAAAATGTAGCGAATTATCCAAGCCAAGCCCCAAAGACAAATGTTTCAATTCCTCAATGGTACGATTAAAATAATTCAGGAAGTTACCCAAATGGCCACTGACCTGTTGTTTCAATTCCTCAATGGTACGATTAAAATAAACGAGCAGATTGCAACAGTAGTGCCAACCCAAAGCAGTTTCAATTCCTCAATGGTACGATTAAAATAAACAATTAAAATGAACGTGCCAAGTTTCTTAGTCGGGTTTCAATTCCTCAATGGTACGATTAAAATGTTTGAGTTTTTATAATTAAAAGGTAGAAATACGCAAGTTTCAATTCCTCAATGGTACGATTAAAATCGAGGAAGCCAACCTAACCGCCGAAATATCAAGCGGGTTTCAATTCCTCAATGGTACGATTAAAATTAGCCTGTTCCAGCATGTATTCTTTGTAAATTTTGTTTCAATTCCTCAATGGTACGATTAAAATAACCTCTTTTTATTCCCAACGCACGCATTACGTACAGTTTCAATTCCTCAATGGTACGATTAAAATTTGTACCCCATTCAGTCGTAAATTGTTCACGAATTGCGTTTCAATTCCTCAATGGTACGATTAAAATAGCAACGGCAATTCCAAGATTAACCACCTTAGCAAGGTTTCAATTCCTCAATGGTACGATTAAAATTTTGTTATTGTGTAACCTTGATAAGTTCCTACGTACGTTTCAATTCCTCAATGGTACGATTAAAATTTTGACCTCCCTAAACTCCAAGACAGCCCCATCTTCGTTTCAATTCCTCAATGGTACGATTAAAATTTTTTTTTATGGCTGGTTGCACAGTCAAAAACCTCGAGTTTCAATTCCTCAATGGTACGATTAAAATGAGAATTTTTTAGTTGTAGATGCTACGCCCGCTCGTTTCAATTCCTCAATGGTACGATTAAAATATTACATAAGTAGCAATCATCACAAAACAAATATAGTTTCAATTCCTCAATGGTACGATTAAAATGTCTGTTGGTTGCCAAATTTTGTCCGTGCCTAAAATGTTTCAATTCCTCAATGGTACGATTAAAATGGTTTCTTGAGAGAGATTCTCATTTCAAAATCGGTTGTTTCAATTCCTCAATGGTACGATTAAAATCAAACTGGAAAGAGCAGAAAGAAGTCCCCGAAATGCGTTTCAATTCCTCAATGGTACGATTAAAATTTTTATCTGACATCGGGGTTATTATTAAGAAATTTAAGTTTCAATTCCTCAATGGTACGATTAAAATGTAATAGCCGCCCCACGATAGACACCAACGTAAATACTAGTTTCAATTCCTCAATGGTACGATTAAAATATCAATCTGAAAAAGCCGATGGTTTTGATTTGTCGTTTCAATTCCTCAATGGTACGATTAAAATTTTGGGTTGGGTTTGAGAAACTGACTAACTGAAACGTTTCAATTCCTCAATGGTACGATTAAAATACGGAACAGATAATTTCTAACAAACCGCTAACGGAGTTTCAATTCCTCAATGGTACGATTAAAATTGAATTCGTCTAAGTCATACTTACGGCCCGAGTATGTTTCAATTCCTCAATGGTACGATTAAAATTTAATTATTGATGAAGGTCTATTGTTCAAACAAGATGTTTCAATTCCTCAATGGTACGATTAAAATATCGGTTTTGTGCTTTTCAAGCAGCTCGATTTTGCCCGTTTCAATTCCTCAATGGTACGATTAAAATGTAAACTATGAACATTTATTTAATCGACCTTTTTTGGTTTCAATTCCTCAATGGTACGATTAAAATTATCAACTTTGCAGTTTTAGAAATTTGGGCGGCTTCGTTTCAATTCCTCAATGGTACGATTAAAATTTTTGGGTTGAACAACTGCTATTTGTGCAAAATAGTGTTTCAATTCCTCAATGGTACGATTAAAATCCGTTGCAAAAATGGCTTTTAAAGGCACTCTAAGGCCACTTTTTGCAGTTATTTTTACTCAAAAAGTTGTCGAACCCTAATCAAAGGATTAATAGCTTACTTCGACAACTATTGATAATCAAGCATTTACGTCAAAAATACGTAGAAAACTTAAATTTTCGGTATCTAAATTAATACATTCAAATTACTTCGACAACCCCTCCCTACAAAAAATTATCAATATTCATCATCTCTCTACCAATAATCTGTTTGTCGAGCCATTTAGCATCTCTACTCTTAAACAATATAATACTATCATGTTCTTCGTCCATTATCTTTTTAGCTCCAAGTAGCATCTCCTTGAGCTTGACCTCCGTAATATCTCCCTCAAAAACCGAATTTTGAATCCAGTTCAAATATTTTCGGCAGTGCTTCAACATCCTACCAACTCGCTTTTCGCCAATATCATAAACTAGAATCACGTACATAAATTCTTGCAATTTACACAAAAAAATGTTGGTTTACCAATTCATCTTGAATGGTCTGTATTCTTCCATATTCAGTAAATGTTTACTCAATTTATAACATTCTAACTTTACCAAATGCTTGTAACTGACCGATTTCCCGAGATTCCGATGTTTAAAAGTTTCTTTCAGTCGCTCATCAAATGCTTGTGCGAATAGCTTACGTGCCGAATCTTTCATCACGCACCTATTCAATTCCCTTCTAAAATCACTTGCTTTTATTTGCTTTCTGTTCAAAACCGTAAAGATAGTTCTATCTACCAAAATCGGCTTAAAGACCTCAGCCAAATCAAGAGCCAACGAATACCTCCGAAACCCCGGTTCGTGCAGAAAGCCAATCGTTGGGTTTAGCTGTGTATGAAAAATCTGGTCGAGACACACCGTATAACACATCATATTTCCAAACGAAACCAGTGCATTTACTTCATTGTTAGGTGGTTGCTTTGTGCGATTCCCCATCTCAAAATCGTTTATAATCACATCAAAAGCCTCGTAGTAAGTCTGACGGATATTCCCCTCTAATCCCATCAATTCAGAAATCTTTTTGGTATCGCCAATACCAACCATATACCTATCAATTGCCTCAATCTGTTGCGAAACATCCTTCTCACGTTTGTTATAATACTGCAAATTCTTCAACATATTATAAGCCCCACCAAACACAAACTTTTGGGCCAAAGCGACTCGTTTTTTATCCGATAAATAGTACTTAGTCTGCTCAACCTGCATTTTGCCTGCCAATAAATACTCTTTTGGCATAAATGAGCCTGTGTAATGCTCATAATAATCGAAAAAATGAACAGCTACCTGATTCTTACCCAAAAAGTTATACATCGCCGAATTGGCATCCAGACTGCCAAAGCAATAAATATTATCAACTGTTTCGATGGGAATAAACCTCGGCTGACCTTCCACACCGTTTTCGTCAACGGGCTGAAATTTCAGCGTATTATCTTGGCGGCTCAACCTACCCGGATTAAATAAATAGTATGCTTTTTTCATGGGGAAAATGTCTGAACTGGGATTTTATGAGATTTGATGATTCAAGGGATTACAATTTCTTTTAACTAAATTTTAAATTTTCGATTCGTTAGTCGTTTAAATTCTAAACTATTTGCTCCAAAATTTATTAATAAGCCAATTTCGAGATTATATGCTTCGAGATAATTCATTGCTTGAGCAAAGTGTACGTTTTCAAGATTAATAACTGCTTTTAATTCGACACTTATTAGTTTTGCAATCAAAAAATCAACTCGACGAGTACCAATATGATGCCCTTCATACCAAATTGGCATTTCAAACTCACGCTCGAAAGGTATTTGATTATTTTTAAGTTCAATTTCTAATGCCCTTTGATAAATAACCTCCGCATCGGCGGTCCGATTGAAATCCATTACCCAAAGTATTATGAACCTTAAAACAACATCTGAGAATCTTCTCAGTTATATCCCCATATTTCATACTAATATCTCTCAAAAAATTAATAAAAATCAAAAATCCCAGTAATCTCCAAATCCAATAAAATCCCAGTTCAGACATCCTCCTCACCACTCCAACAAAACTCAAAGTATGAGCAATTCTTACATTTACTCTTTGCCAACGCCGCAGGACAATCCTCTTGCGTAGCAATCTGATACGCTTTCCAAATCCAAGATTCTACCGTTTCATATTCGTCTTCGTGCAGCTCTACTCTCTCGGTATGCCGAAACTTAGGGTATTCGAGTATTCCGTAATTAGCCTCAATTTCATTCTTCCGAAGCAAATACAGATAAAACTTTACTTGTGCTTCATGAGCAAATTCCTTTGCCGAGGATTTCTTGGTTTCATGCACAACACCCAGCTTAGTATCAAAAAAATCTATCTTTGCTGAACACCCAACCGTAATACCATATGATGGAAAATGTAATTCATACGAAATCTCTAATTCTTGATTTTTATCGGCACGTTGGGGGTAGCTCTCCTCCCCTATCAACTTACCCTCCGAAACCACCTCGGAGGTATGCTCCATCCTGATAACGTTGGCGTGTAGCCAGAGCTTTCTGTAGCAAAGGTGCAGGTAATTGATTAAAGTGGCGTTGATGGTCATTGGGTGTAATTTAGTTTAACATCCTATCAATTAAAACAAGGAATCTTCATTGCCCTGATTAGCCTTTTTTATTTCATCAATGCCATTATCGTAATCTTTACAACTACAAAATTTATCACCAAATGGGCAACTTTGCGGTTCATAATGACAGAATTCAATTCCGATATGACCATCACCGTTTCCAATATAAATATCTCTATCTAAAACACTTACCATCAAAGAATATGCAATATTGATAGGTAAACCATCAGGTAAATCAGTTGAGATATTATAGCTAAAAAGCATTTTATCAAGAGCGTCGGTGAGCAGTTTCATCTGATTCTCTGTGAGCATTTCAACTGGTGGAAACTGCTCTTTATTCAAACCAACTACATCGGCTAAGATTTGGTCATAATCTCCACTCAAATATCGTTCTACATCTGCAAAATGAGCCTCAATACTCTCATTTTTACTATAATTAGCTTCATTTTCTGATTTATGAGCTGCCAAAATATCTTCGAGGAGTTGGTTTAGGTATTTTTCCATTTTGAGGTATTTTGTTATAAAAATGTATTTTTTACCGAGTTATGTTCAAAGCCTTTTTGATAAGAATATAAACTCAAATCAGATAACACCCAAACTCCAAAATAATCTTTTTGATTTTTAGTAATTTTAGGTACAGAATCTTTCTCAAAAGTCCTGATAGTAATTATTTTATCAGCTATTTTTTTAAGTTGCTGATTTAATTCAATTTTCCAACGCTTTGAGTTTTCATAAGTGTCTGAATTTATCATGTTAAACATTAAATCCACAGCTTTCTTGTATTCGTTATCTTGTTCATTAGATGGAATATAAAATTGATATTCATAACCAAATTCTTGCTCATTAATTAACTTAAATTTCCCTAATGTTTCAAATTCAGCTTTATTAACACACTCAATCAAATTGTTTTTTTCCCTCTCAATATTATAATGACCTATTGTTAAATTATCTGCAATAAATTCAAAAAATTTGCTTTGTACTCCAAATAACTCTTTTTCTTGAATACCATCTTTAATGTGTTTTTTACAAAAATCTAAAAAATCTTTGGCTTCTTTTCTGTAAACTTTCTCCGCACTACTTTTTCCCTTTTCATCAACCAAATGAAAAAAATAAACTTGCCCGAAATTTTGTTTTTTATTTCGATTGCACCTACCCGCACTCTGAATAAGGCTTGGCAGTGGGCATAAATCTCTATATACAATCGGAAAATCTACATCAACGCCCGCCTCAATTAGCTGAGTAGAAATTAGGATTATTTTTTTAGTTTTTAATTTTTCTTTTATCTCTTCAATTTTTTTTCTTCTGTCAAAGGGAGTAAAATGGGTATTTATTAGAAGCACATTGTCATCACATTCAATTTTACTGAATAATTCTTTGGTATCTTTTATTGTATTTAAGATTACTAAGCATGATTCGGTTTGCTCACTTATATGTTCCGCCAAAGAATCTAATGTGAAGTCATTATCATCTATAAGGTTGATTTGATAACGGTTAAAAATATCAGCCTCAAAATAAGTTTGTGGTTTCAATAAATCTAAGGGCGGATTGTAATTTTTAAAAAGTAATTCTGGTCTTTGTAAATCAAGTACATTTTTTTTTGTTTTGAAATCAAACTTTGGCATTGTTGCCGTCGAAATAATTGCAAAAGAGTTATATTTTTCACAAAATGCTTCTAACCAACCCATAAAAAAAATGTACAACCTTGGTGGAAGTGCTTGCACTTCATCAATCAAGAAAATGCGATTTGAAAAATTAGGCAGTTTTAAGAGTGTCGAATTTCGATTACTCATTAAAGTTTCAAAAAACTGAACAAAAGTTGTAATGATAAGTGGATGGTCAAAGGTTTGTTGAATAAAATCCTGTTGTAATAATCGTGAAATATTTTCTTCGCTCGGGTCGTTATCTAATTCATTTTGAATGTTTTCAATGGCTGTATTTTGCGATTTAGAGTTTACCGATAGTACATCAAGTTGAAGCACATCTTTCATAATACCCTCCACTTGCTCTGTAATTGACAGAAATGGTAAGCAATAAATAATTCCCAATTCTGAATGAATCTTTTGGATTTCAGCCGCCAATGCTAATAAAGTGAACGTTTTCCCTGCACCAGTAGGAGCAGTCAGCGTAAAAATTCTTTGGTTCGTTTGGAGCAAACTTTTTATACTACTAACCGCTTCTTCTCGTATCGAAGTTCGGAACTTATCTAAGTCTGACTTAATTGTCTCATTTTGAAGTGTTTGAAATTTTAGATTTAAAGAATCGCTTAATTGAGAAACCGATTTTTCTATTTCATTAATAAAATGGTAGTATTCTTTTAAATATTTATCTCCTGCATCTCGTTTATCTGCTTCAATAAGAGAGGCGAATGAAAATTGAGTTTCAAGAAAATTTGAAAGTGCGTTTTTCTGCCATTCAACTTTAGAACTATCTTTAAATATTGCAACTTTAAAAAGTTCTTCGTTTCTTTTAATCTCAAAATTGTTAAAGTTAAACTTTAGTTTCTCATTACAGAATAAATCTATTGGAAGATAGGGTTTAGAATCAATAAAATTTAGTAATTTTTCTATCGAATTTGTATTGGGAGCATCATCAATTTTTTTGAAAGAATCTTCCATATTAGGTAAATTCCCATGGTGTTTTGTAACAATTGCTGTTATAATTTGAAGTTTTAGTAAAAAAGACTCTGCCCCCAAGAACTCTTTAAAATACCTTTCATTACTGAAAATACAACACCAAAAAGCATAAGCTGATAAATAAGCGTGGTCAGAGTAGCCTATATTTTTTTCTTTGTATTCTGGGTCTAATTTCTTCTGAAAATTCTCATTTATTTTTCCTAAATCATGAAACAATACAGCTAACTCAACAATTTTTGAGTCAGTTCGCTTTTTTGTCTTAGCCAAAACCCCTTCGATATGTTTTTCTAATAGTTTATCTGGGTGAGATTTATAAAGTTTTAGATGAGAACCCATTTACTCGAATTGTTTAAAATATAGTATGAGCCTGTTGCAATAATTTTTTCATCATTAGAAGGATAAATTACTTGTTCGTATTTATCAGGGATATTCCAAAAATCATCATTTTGAAAAGTTGGAATTTTATCAAAACCTAATCGAAAACCAGTTTTAAAACTTGGTTTATGTTTTGATGAAATAAAGCCTTGCGTATCAAACTCACCTGATTGTTCTATTAACTCGCCTGTTTGTACAAACCTCAATTCTGCTGGGCAATTATGTATTCCTAAAATTGGAGTATAGCAGGCTTCTGAATTAATGATAGCTTTACAAAATTTATCAAAAATTACCCCTGAACGAGTGTTTTCTAAACCAATTGTAACTATGTAGTGCGGATTTCTAATGAATTCCATTTGTTTAGGGGATTTTTCAAATAGATTATTTACACTTCGTAAGGTAAAACCCCAAGATTGCTTTTGAACTGTGTTCATTATCCGAACACCATATTTTAAATCATCACATAAAATAGGAAAGTGCGATTTCATTTCCTCACGTTCAATACCTAAAACTGCTCCTATCATACCGATAAGTGCAGTTTTAGTTATAAAATCATGAGATAGAGGGTTGTTATTAGTTTCAGCTTTTCTGAAATGCCCCCAATTACCCTTAACTTCTAATTGTAGTGCTTTCATCAGAATAAATTTAACTCTTTAATCTTTGTATTCTTCAATCCAGTGATAGCAGAACTAATCTGAGGTATTTCTGAATAAAATCGAATCTCTTGCACTTTAGCAGAGTTTGCCGCTGAATTAAGTTCAGCAAAGTCAAACTCCAAATCGTCTAAACTTCTCAACTGTTCTTGAGTTTTATTATATTTTTCTTTGATTTTAATAAACCTATCTGCTCCATAAATCTTTTGGTTTTTCTCGGCATATACTATCTGCATCAATAAAAGAGAATTCTGATTTGATTTGCTCCGAGTATTTACATTATTTATACTATGCCAAAGGGCTTTAAACATATCTTGCAAATCTTCTGCTTGCATTCCAGTAAATTGAGCGTTATATGGATTTACCCAACCATGAATTTGACACAAACTATAAGGTACTACGGTAGTTGTTCCAATTGCTCCTCTTGATTTATCTGCACTTGAAGAAAATAATGAAGTATTCTGATGAATTCGTAAATCTACCGAATTAAGCGATGGATTTAATAATGCAAATTGAACTGCTCCAGTTAGATTGACCGCTTCTTTTTCTTCGGTTGAAATTGCTCCAAATAGACGAACGTCAATACATTTTTGTAATAACTTGATAGCACTTTCACCCTTTTTTGCACTTTTTACATCTTCATCATTTCCGTATTTTGCTCTCAAACTTTTCATTCTGGCTGAGGCTCCAGATTCTTTACTTCCTTCTGCAACTTGTGATTTATCATTAATAACATAAATTTCTTTACCCGTCTCAAAAAGGTAATCCCTTATAAATCGTTTAATCCTAACATCACTTACCAGAACCTTTTTAGTTTCTTCATCATAGCGTTGTTCTCCTGTAAATGGGTCACCGTTGGGTGTTGAAAATGTACTTTCGTACAAAAATATGATTTCTGATTTTTCAGTTAATGTGTTCATTTTAGAATAAATTTAAAGTTATTTTTCTGTTTCTTTTTTATTTCTTATTGCAAAATAGCTTTCAAAAAAGCCTAAAGCACAGGCATTTTTATCGTATTTTTCATTGCCAAAACTTCCTAAACTTTCCAAAAGATTCTGATAAGCCTCTTTGATTTCAAGATAAGTTTTTTCGTGAATAACTAATTTTTCATTTAGAAATACTGAAAATTTACTAACCTCTTCCAAATTAGAGATTCTTCTTGTTAGATTTCCGACATAACTTTTTTCAAAAGATTTAATCGGACAATCATCTCGCCATGCGGCAAAAGGCTCTGCCATAATGCCTAAGTTCTTGCCAATTGAGTAGCTTTTTGTCTGTTTAATAGTCATTAGATTATCAAAATTTTGAATTTTCATTAAATAGTAAAACTCATATTTAAAATAATTGAAGTTCTGCAACCCATCACGGGTGTTTCTCTCCACTTTTTCAATAAATGCAGGTAATAAAATAGGGTCTTGGAAGTAAGTGCCTGTATAGATTTGTGGTAAAACTTTTAAAAGGTGAAAATGGTATTTTTTCTCAGCCTTTGTTTTATCGCTCAAAATATTCTTAAAGCAATATTTTATTTCAAGGGTTAAACTCTTTTTTGCTGTCAGATTCTCAGCTTCAAAATCATTATTTATCTCGCTCTTTACTTCATTTATTCGTTTGTTTATTTCTTTCAATAAACTTTTTTCGATACTCGAAACCTCTACCAAATCTACCGAAGGAGTACTCATGCCAGCAGGTTTGATAAATACAAGGTCAAATTTCATATCATCTCTAAATTCATTTTTTACCAACTTGCCAAATAATGAATCCGAATCATCACTTTCTGCTTCTTCGGTATTATCTAAAATATCATCTTCGGCTTCTGCTGTTTTTTCAAGAGTATTTTTTGAGGAATAGAAATTTTCTAATAGTTCGACCGTCAAGCTTTCGCCAGATGGTAACACTACAATTCCTAAATCTTTTCCAACTGATACTTTAACATATTCAGCAATTCCTACGGCATAGAGCAAATCAATTACTTCATCCATAGATTTAAACGCTTTTACTTTATAAGCATTTTCTTTTCTAAAATTGGGGGTAACGCCTCCAACTTGGTCATCTTTAACAACTCCTGCAATGGTCTTGAAAAGTGATTTTTGTAGAGAAATGCTATTTGTTTCTATGTTTTGAGCAACAAATTCAGACATTAACTTACTATTAACCAAATCCATTACGCCATCTAACTCAAACCACTGTTTGTCTTCTTCAAAAGAAAAATGAATACAAACACCTGCATGAGTAGTTAAAAGTTTCTCTATTTTTTCAATATTTCTTTCAAATTCTATTCTAAACTTTTCAATGATAGTCCCTTTTAAACTTTCAGCAACTTCTTCGCCTCTATAAAATGAACTTTTCTTTTTGATTACACCATTTTCTATTTTCGAAAGTCTATAATTACCGTTTTCGGTTATTTCTCCTTTTTTATCTTTAAAGTTAGAGTAGATAATATCACCAAAAAGGTATTTTTTGTCTGAATCTTTATCAGAAGTTTTGAAATTGAGATAAATCAATGACTGTTTTAAATCTTCGTCGAAAACAGTTTCTATGTTTTCTAAATCAAAGAAAAATCTATCATCGTTTCTAATAACAGGTATTCTGTAAATCGTTGTAGTAATAGCATTTCCCAAAGCATCTTTATTTTTTTCAAATGCTTTTATATCATTCAGAGTTTGATTGATATATCTATGTCTTTTCAGTCCAATTTTGGGTGAATTTCGGTAAAGACTACCTAACTTTATGACAGTTTCTAAGCTCATAAATTTATTTCCCAATTTATAGTATGTTGTTAAACTTTTTAAATTTGTACTAATATCTGAATGGAAATTAGAAATTATTGTGTTACCTGATAAACTAATCGTATCATCTAATATTTTTATTTTACGGTTAAAATCACTAATCCATGACCGAGCCTTTTTACGACTTAACGGTTCTTGACAAGGCTCACCAAGCCGTAAAATTGATTTAAAATATTATTATCTAAACAATGGCAACTTTAGCAAATAAATCGTCAAAAAAACGAAATAGTGATAAAAATCACCCTTTAAATCGTACGTTTAAAACAGCCAACGAGGCCGCCAAAGCAAAAAACGACTTTCTTATGGATACAGTTTTCAAAGACGTCGATTGGGCAAAAGTAAAACCATAAACTATTTTACAACCTCACAAAACCCACAACCATTGCTACAAAACTTCCCGATACCCGAGTAATAAGCTACTTCAAGCACTTCTTTGGGGGCTTGTAGTTCAAACACAAAATCTCTAAAACCACGCACCTCCGTACCCGAACGCCTCCCTTCTTTAATCGTAATTTTTCTTGATTTTGCCCTTTCGGCATCAATAACCTTAAAGCCAATTGGCATATTACTGATTGTTGGGTCTAATTCTACTCCGTTTTCGAGTTTTGTGCTTAAATATTTATCAATCAGCCCAATGACCAAATACTGCCCGAATCGGTCATCGGTGGGTTCTAAATATTGGTCGAGTCCATCTTGTTTTTCGGCAATCACCATCGAAGACCGTGCATTAAACTGCATCGTATCGCCAAACTCTACGGGCGGTAAAGTTTCGATTTGCTCAACCACAAACGTAACCGCAAACCGAGCATCAAAAAGCCTAATCTGCTGGTTCTGGAACAATCCAATGATAAAAGATTCGGCAATACGGTCAATATAAAACGAAACCGTCCATTCAACCGTCGGCGAAACAATCTGAAAACCATACTTATCAGATTTTCCGATTTTGAGCCTTAAATCAGAAAACGTAAAATGCTTGAAAGTCTTTCGGCTATTGAGCTGATAGCCTTTATCATGTAAAAAAGTCGCAAAGTCAGTATCGGCCTTACTAATAATATCATATAACCCTGCCGAGAGTGGATACTGATAGTTCCACATTAACCACGGAGTATGCTCTATCGGACGCAGTCTAATCTTAAAACGCATGGAAATCAGTATTCAGAAAGCTAAATTGTTTCATCAATCAAACTTACACATACTAGTGTGCAATTTAGCTACACATTCATAAAAATTATATTGGATACCGCAAGTTATCGGAGTTAATCAAACAATAAAAGTAGAAAATGTTTTATTTATTATTCGGTGTCATTTATAAATCCGAAGACTTCATTACAAGTGATACATTATATCAAAACAAATTTAGAAAATTTCGTCAATAACCCACAGATAAAGTACCAATAAAGTATCAAGACCTTACAAAAGCAACGAACCATACAAATATATTTCACCCACCCATTTAAACCAAAGACCAAAGTCATACATTTTAACCTATTTTGATTGCATTTAAAGCCATACTTTTTTAATTTTACATCACAGTCAATCGAATCAGGTCGATTCAAATGCAATCAAAAAAGTGGTGTCCTAATAGGTGTCCTAAGCAAAAATAAAGGCTTTTAAGTTACTCATAATCAGTCGTTTACAGATTCAAGTTCGAATCTTGTCACCCCGACAAAAAGAGTAACAAATAGTATTAAAATCGGACTGCCGAATCAGCCTTAAAATCGTATGATTTTGGGGCTTTTTTAT
Organism: Chitinophagales bacterium; assembly: GCA_025455685.1. Lineage (GTDB taxonomy): Bacteria > Bacteroidota > Bacteroidia > Chitinophagales > JADJOU01 > JALOMB01. The sequence goes on from JALOMB010000049.1 coordinate 13,151, forward strand.
TTATTTTAACTCGCCGTCCGCATGCTTTCAAACCATATCATTTCATCCTGTATGTGCCCTATTCGATGCCCTAACTTTTAGATTATATTTGTCCGAAAATTTAATATAAATATTTGACTATCAAACACTTATATCATTCTGTTTGATTCGCTTTGATTTCATTTTGTAGCCTGTAAAAGCAGAGAAACAAAAAGTAAAGCTAAATCATTTCAAATTACATCAAACAAAACAAATTAGACTTATTAGACCAATCAGATGATAAAAACTT
>JALOMB010000050.1 GCA_025455685.1 Chitinophagales bacterium
ATTTTTTGAGCAATTTCACCATCGTTCATAGAGACTTTTGAAGTGCCATAAGTATTGACATAGATACCACATGGCTGCGCTACACCTATCGCATAAGATACTTGAACGAGAACTTCATCACATAATCCTGCTGCCACCATATTTTTGGCTATGTGTCGAGTCGCATAAGCCGCACTTCTATCGACCTTGCTTGGATCCTTACCACTAAAAGCACCACCACCGTGAGCGCCTTTTCCACCGTAGGTATCGACGATGATTTTTCGGCCTGTGAGACCTGTATCTCCGTGTGGACCACCGATAACGAATTTGCCAGTCGGATTGATGTGATAAGTGATCTTATCATTGAACAAAGCTTGAATTTCGGCGCTAAGCTGAGATTTTACTTTAGGAATGACGATAGAAATAATGTCTTTTTTGATTTTGTCAAGCATCGCTGACTCTGATGCAAAATCATCGTGCTGAGTCGATACAACGATTGTGTCAATTCGAATGGGTTTGTGGTCATCGCTATATTCGATAGTTACTTGACTCTTGGCATCGGGTCTAAGGTAGGTAATCGAAGAATTTTCTCTTCTAAAATCCGCTAAAACTTGAAGGACTTTATGAGATAGATCCAAAGCCAAAGGCATATAATTCGATGTTTCGTTGGTCGCATATCCAAACATCATACCCTGGTCTCCAGCGCCTTGAGCATTAGCCTTGGCTTCGAAATCATTTGCATTTGCGGCTCTATCTACACCTTGATTGATATCTGAGGACTGCTCGTGAATAGCCGAAAGAATGCCACAAGAATTTGCATCAAACATATATTCTGACTTAGTATAGCCAATTTTGGTAATGACTTCTCTAGCGATAGACTGTACATCGAGGAAGGTTTCGCTTTTGACTTCACCTGCGAGGATTACCTGACCTGTAGTGACCAAAGTTTCACAGGCTACTTTTGATTCTGGGTCATAGGCCAAAAAATTATCGATTAAGGCATCTGAAATTTGGTCTGAAACTTTGTCTGGATGTCCTTCTGATACTGATTCTGAAGTAAAAAGATATGGCATAAATAATTAATTTTTGAGTTGCAAATATAATGGATTTAGATTATTTTTAATTTAAAATTTGATTGATTATTGATTTTTCCTTCTAAAATGTCATTTGAACGGACCGCTGAGACGCCTTTTGGGGTACCTGTATAGATCAAATCTCCTTGTTGCAAAGTAAAATATTTAGAAATTTCCACGATGATTGCTTCAAAATTATAAAGCATCTCACTTGAATTACCTTCCTGAACTTTATTATGATTTTTAACTAAGCTAAAGTCAATACTGGATATATCTAAGCTCGATTTAGGGATAAATTCGCCGATTAAAGCGGATTTATCGAAGGCTTTGGCTTTTTCCCAAGGAAGGCCTTTTTCTTTGAGTTTGGTCTGTAAATCCCGAGCTGTAAAATCAATACCTAAAGCAATTTCCTCAAAATACTTAGATGCAAACTGAGGTGCTATGTGTTTTCCGTTTTTAGCGACTTTGAGAACTAATTCGACTTCGTGATGAAATTCTAGAGCGAAATCTGGAATATACCACTCGGTATCCGAAAAAACAGCGGTACTTGGTTTCATAAATATTACCATTTCATCTGGAACGGCATTATTGAGTTCAGCAGCGTGAGCAGCATAATTTCTCCCAATACAAAATACCTTCATAATTCTTATTTGTGATGTGCGAGATATCGCTCAGCCTCCAAAGCCGCCATACAACCCGTACCTGCTGCGGTAATTGCTTGACGGTAGTTCTTGTCCATTACATCACCGCAAGCAAAAACGCCTGATACATTAGTCGCTGTCTTACCTGGTTGCGTAATAATATAACCTTCCTCATCTAAATCGAGATAAGGTTTGAATATAGCTGACTGAGGTGTATGACCTATAGCCACGAAGAAGCCCGTAATAGGGATTTCTTGCGTAGTATTGTCCAAAGAGTTTTTGACCCTAACTGCTTCAACGCCTTTTTCTCCAAGAATTTCATCAGTAGTAGTATTCCAATAAATATGAATATTCGGTGTAGATTTGACTCTATCTTGCATAATTTTGGAGGCGCGCATCTCATCTCTTCTTATGAACATATGGACTTGATTGCATATTTTGGACAAATACAGTGCTTCTTCACAAGCGGTATCTCCAGCGCCAACGATCGCTACGTCCTGTCCTTTATAAAAAAAACCATCACAAACCGCACATGCAGATACGCCTAAGCCGTTTAATCGCTGTTCAGAAGGAATTCCAAGCCATTTAGCCTGAGCGCCTGTCGCTATAATCACAGTATCCGCTGTGAAATTATCTTTATTATTTACGATAATTTTAAAAGGCTTAGTGGAAAAATCAACTTGACTCACCCAGCCATTTCTAATATCCGCACCAAAACGAGCAGCTTGTCTCTGAAGATCTTCCATAAGTTTGGGGCCTGTAATAGCTTCAGGATAACCAGGAAAATTTTCGACATCATTAGTGGTCATCAATTGTCCTCCAGGTTCATGACCTTGATATAGAATTGGTTTAAGATTGGCTCTAGAAGCATAAATTGCCGCAGTATATCCTGCTGGTCCTGAGCCTATTATGAAGCATTCTGTGTGGTTAGTCATGAATTGAATTTAAAATGAATTTTGAAACACAAAAATAAACTATTTTCTATGAAGTCTAAATGAAATAATCCACAGGATATTAAATTTGTTTATAAGCCTCCGGAATCCTGTGATGCTTTGATTTGACCATCATTTTCTTTTGATTTATGTATCGAACCAAAATTATATTTAAAGGAGAGAATACCAATTCTAGTCTCAGGTTTACGAGTTACCTCTGCATTAAAAGGATTATCTTGGATGATTAAATGAAATCTCTTTTGGTCTAAGATATCTGAAATGCTCAAAGATAACTGGGCTTTGTTGTTCCAAAAAGACTTTCTTAAAGCTATATCCCATGTAAATACACTCTGAATTTGACCTTGAGGTGTATTAAACGCAGAATTATAGATTAAAATGTTTTGAAAATAAATATCCCAAGGTAATTTAGCAGATAAAACCAATTTAGGATTATAGGTCAAGAAATCTCTTTGAAAGCTTCTTTGTGCGGTTTGGAAATTAAGTTGATTTTGAGTAAGCAGAAAATTAAAATTATAATTCAAAAATTTATTGACTTTGCCTCCAAGTGTAAAATCAAGGCCGTATTTGTGGAAACGACCTAAATTTTCGATATTGATTTGAATTCTACCTAATTCATCATAAGTCACATATCGGGTAATAGCATTGTCTGAATATTTATAAAATACTCCTGAGCTTAAGCGAAAGCTAGAATTAAAATCGTGATTATAATTGACTTCCAAGGAATGAATCAGCTCTGCCAAAAGATTAGGATTGCCAAATCGAGCGGATTGCAAATCTTCGACATCTTGAAGTGGATTGAGCATACCCGGCGAAGGGCGATTGATTCTATAGGCATAACTCGTAGATATTTTACTTTTCGCAGAGAAATCATATTGATAAGAAAAGGAAGGAAAAAAATTGAAATAATTAAAAGCCCTAAGTATCGTATCGTAATTAAAAGAAGTCGTATTAGTTTGCTCTAGCCTCAATCCAAGTACTGTCTTAGATTTTTCGCTCCAGGATTTAGAATGCTGAAGGTAAATGGCGCTTACTTGCTCTTCAAAATTAAAATCATTAGAGAGGTTCGGATTTAATTCAGCCCAAAAGTTTCTCTGACCTAGCGGGAGTGTATCGTTATAGAAATCAGTTCGAAATCTAAAGTCTCTCAAACTATAGAGCAAACCAGTCTCAATAAACTGCGTCTTATCGATGTGATGTTTCAAGTCAAGATTAAGAAGGGTATTAGTTCTTCGTTGATATTTTGGGAGGAGAAATATATTTGACCAATTGACTAAGGTATTATTTCTCAAGATTTCATCTTGAAGGATAGACGTTTCTACTTGATTATTATTTGTATTGTGAGCGATACCAAGACTTAAGGAATTTTCTTTAGTGAAATTATGCGTGTAACTCCCTATAAATTCAAAATTGATATTTTCATTGTTGATCCTAGGTATTCTAGACCAGGTATCAATCAAGGCTTGATTCGAAGAAAAAATTTGATAAGCACTACGAGCATAATTATTTATTGGAGAAAAACCAAAGGAGCCTACAAATTGAAATACATCATGCTCAGATAAACGATAATTCATGGTAGTCCGAATAAAATGAGCAGCACTAATTTCTTTTTCATCTTCTCGAAATCTTAGATTATTGTTTTGGGAATTTGCTAGATAAGTGCGACTTGAGTTCGTATATTTGTCAAATTCCTCATATTTGAAATTATAATTTAGTCCAATATTAAGTTTATCACCCACAGGAAAACTATAGCCTGATTGAATATAGTATTTATTACCCGTTCCTATGCCTAAACTCAGAAAACCATAGCTCTCTTCCACTGATTTATTTGATTTCAATACGATATTGATGATACCGGCAGAGCCTTCTGAGATATTTTTCGCTCCAGGAACTGAAAGCACTTCAATTTTTTCGATTGAATTCGCAGGAATCTGAGCCAAATTTTCAACAGTCATATTGGATTGTTTGCCATTAATTAGAATCGTAACACTTTCATCTCCTCTAAAGCTTAAACCTGAATTATCACTTGAGACATTAATTGATGGTAAATTATTTAATAATTCTTGTGCATTAGCGTTCTGAACATTTACGAATTGATTGGGCGTAAATATTTTAGTGGCGATTTCATTAGTTTTAGTTTTTTGGGCGCTAATCGTGACATTTTGGAGTTGCTGAGATTTAGTCGATAGTTCTATGATTGGCAAACTCATGTTTTGAGAAAACGTAAATTTCGTTTCATAGGTTTGATAGCCGATACTGATACATTTCAGGGTATATTGGCCATGTGGTAAATTCAAAAATTCAAATTGACCACTTTTATCAGTTTTGGTAGATTGACTAACATTTGCTTCATTCGTAACTACAACGGTCGCATATGCAGCTGGCTTTTTGATTTGTTTGTATTGTACCTTTCCTTGAAGTGTAGATTGGGCAAGGGAATTAAGAGAAAATAAAATTAAAAAAAACAGGATAGAAAAATTTCTAAAGTCGTGCATCAATAATTTCTTTTGGGAAAAAAGCTTTGATATCATAAATTAAGGAGTTTTCTTTTTTGAGCATCTCTAAATCTAAATTTCTAAATTCATCATGAGATACGGCGAGAATTATGGCATCAAATCTTTCTTGAGGTATTTTATTATCAATATGATTCAATTGATACTCTTCTTTTGCTTTAGTGATATCGACATGCGGATCATAAATGTACACTTGGGTTTTGTACTCTTCGAGATCCTTAACCATATCATAAACTTTAGTATTTCTAAAATCAGGACAATTTTCTTTAAAGGTAAATCCTAGAACCAAAATCTTAGAATTCGTAATCGAGATTTGTTTTTGGAGCATGAGCTTGATGACTTGTGATGAGATATAGCTGCCCATGGCGTCATTCACCCTTCTCCCTGCCAGAATAATCTCAGGAATATAGCCGTTGGCTATAGCTTGATGAGCTAAATAATAGGGATCTACACCAATACAATGCCCTCCTACCAAGCCGGGTTGAAACTTGAGAAAATTCCATTTTGTAGCAGCTGCTGCTAGAACCTCTTGTGTATCGATTCCGATTCGCTCAAAGACTATTGCTAACTCATTGACAAAAGCTATATTTAAGTCTCTTTGACTATTTTCTATAACCTTAGCAGCTTCTGCTACTTTGATACTTGAGGCCATATAAGTACCGTTGAGTAAGACAGAGTTATACAAATCATCAATTTCTTGTGCAATATCAGGTGTAGAGCCCGAAGTGATTTTTTGAATTTTTTCTATTGGTCTATCTTTGTCTCCAGGATTGATTCGTTCCGGAGAATAGCCAGCAAAAAAATCTTGATTATAAGTCAAACCACTTGATTGTTCAATATGAGGAATACATACATCTTCTGTAACACCAGGATATACGGTAGATTCATAAATCACTATATCATTGGCCTTTATAAATTTCCCTAACATTTTTGAAGCCTCTATTAGTGGTTTCAAATCAGGTTTATTAACTTCATCAACCGGAGTCGGCACAGTAACGATATAGATAGAAGCTGTAGCAATATCCTCAGGATTTTCTGTGAGAAATAATCCTTTGACTTGGTCATTTTGTGTTTTAAGAATGCCTTTTAACTCATCTTTTGAAACTTCATCTGTGACATCTATCCCTTTTCTAAGCGCTTCGATACGCTCTTGATTTATATCTAATCCAATGACGGCATATTTGGAAGCAAAAAGTTTGGCTAAAGGAAGTCCGACATATCCCAGACCAATTACAGCTATTTTTTTCATAGAATGCAAAATTAAAGAATATATTTTAAATTTATTAATAAAACACAAGTTTATAAAGCTTAACTAAAAAAAAGCAAAAAATACACGAAACCCTATTTTTTTGGATGAAATTTATGAAAATCGATAATTATGCTGAATTCATTTGTTTTTTAGCAACGTCATAACCCATTTTCCACCATTTTTTCATTTCTACTTCATCGAGGATTAAAGCGTTGCTCGTAAGCAAATCTGGCGTATAAAAGTAGGTTATAGAAGCGTCCTTTTTTTTGGCGAAATCTTTTGCCACTACGATGTTTTGCTGCTCAAGTACGCCTTTGGTAAAGCTATAAATCACCGATAGCAATGAAAATGGATTGGTGATTGATTTGTTTTTAATTTGTTTCTTTTCTACATCGAGAATTATGGTATAAATCTCAGTAGCACCTCTTCTTATGGCCTCTTCGATGGCTACAGATACCCCTAGGCCTCCATCAGCATAGTAGTTATTATCTTTCTTAACCAAAGACATAAAAGGAATAAAATTACAAGAAATCCATGTCCAATCTACAAAATCATTATAACTGCACTCAGATACTTCTTTGTATTCTAACTGAGATAAGGATAAATTGCTTACTGTGACTATGAGTTGCTTTTTGGAGGATTTAATTTCTTCAAAAATTGATTCAGGAAAATTTTGTAAAATATGTGTTCTTAAATTATTGCTCTCGCCAAAAGTTTTTCGTCCAGAGATGAAATTTTTCAAAACGTTGAGGTGATGAATTCCAATTTGTTTTTTATTGTTCTTATCTATGGTAATTTTAAAAGGGTTATTATCGAAGATGTCTTCTTGTTTGGTATGAAGCATGATATCTTTTATAGCGGCGACTTTTCTAAGTGATAGATAGGGTATGAGCAGAGCGCCTGTAGAGGTGCCGATAAACAAATCGAAATCCATGCCCAAACCATCGATAAGGTATTCTGCTACGCCGCCTGCGAAAGCGCCTTTGCTTCCGCCACCTGATATCACTAGGGCTTTCATAGCTATAGCATTTTACGAATTCCTTCTTGAATGGTAATATGCGGGCGTTTCATTTGTGCTTTCATTTTATCGACATTAGGTCGTCTGCGCATCATATCTCCTGCAGGAAGTGCGGGTAAATGAATAATTTGGGAAGATGATTTGAGTTCATCGATGACCGTCTGCGCTAATTCTTTGATAGTCATTTCGTTATCGTTGCCGATATTCACGGTATCATTGACAAATAAATCCTCATACATAGCACGAGAAGTAATCTCTACATTATCATCGATATAGCAAAAAGTCCTGGTTTGATTTCCTTCTCCATAAATCGGTATATCTAATCCATTTTTAGCAGACTCTACGAAGATTTTCATCACAAAATCCTTAGATTGCTTTGGTCCATAAGTATTGAAAAAACGAAAAATGGTATAGTTTAAGCCAAACTCTTCGTGAAAGGCTTTGATATAGAGTTCACTGATTTTTTTGACACAGGCATACGGCAATCTCGCATTGAGGGGCGTGGTTTCTTCGTGTTGCGGATGCTCGAGTGGCTCTCCATAGACTTCTGAGCTAGAGGAAAAGAATACTCGTTTGACATTTTGCGCATTGGCTAATTTTAAAATATTTTCCGTTCCTTTGATATCATCGAGGACGAGGAGCGGATGCGCTAAGGTACGCTTCACGCCTACTACTGCGGCATAATGATAGATATAGTCGAAGGAAAACTGAGCAAATAGACCTTCCATATCGGTATAAGAATTGCAATCAAGCTCAAAGAACTTGAAGTTATCAGCTTCCATAGGCAAATTTTCTTTGAACCCAGTAAGTAAATTATCAAAACCTACGACAAGATTTTCTGGATTTGAGACTAAAGCATCACAGAGACATGAAGCTACTTGACCAGCGACACCTGTGATGAGAATTGTTCTTTTATAAGACATAATTTAAATTTTATCTTCGATTACTTTGATTAGATATTGTCCATAACCACTTTTTTTAAGAGGTTCAGCTATTTGCAATAAGGCTTCTTTTGAAATAAAACCTTTTCGATAAGCTATTTCTTCGATACATCCAATTTTAAGCCCTTGGCGCTTTTCAATAACGGAAACAAACTCTGATGCTTGAAGCAAGGATTCATGTGTTCCTGTATCGAGCCAGGCAGTGCCTCGTTCGAGTATGGAGACTTTCAGTTTTTTTTCATTTAGATAAATTTTATTCAAATCAGTAATCTCATACTCCCCTCGCGCACTTGGCTGCAAGTCTTTGGCATATTGTACTACAGAATTATCATAATAATACAAGCCAGGAACCGCATAATTTGACTTAGGATGTGTAGGCTTCTCCTCTAGGGACAAAACGCGATAATCGCTATCGAATTCTACGACACCGTAACGCTCCGGATCAGAAACCTTGTAAGCATAAACGATAGCACCATCTGGGTCGCTATTGGCACTGAGCATTTTACCCAAACCTTGTCCATAGAAGATATTGTCGCCTAGTACCATAGCGACCTTATCCTTACCAATGAATTCTTGACCAATGACAAAAGCTTGTGCTAAGCCATTAGGGACTTCTTGTTTCGCATAAGTAATATTGAGTCCTATCTGATGACCATCCCCGAAGAGTCGCTCAAACATAGGCAAGTCATAAGGCGTTGAAATTATGAGTATATCACGAATTCCCGAAAGCATGAGTGTAGACAAGGGGTAATATATCATTGGCTTGTCATATATCGGCATAATTTGCTTACTTATCGCATAGGTAATTGGATATAATCTAGTGCCAGAGCCTCCTGCGAGTATAATTCCTTTCATAATATATAGGTTTACTGGTATTTAATAGGAAAAATAATAGGGTAAATATTGAATAAATTTATTTTTTTGTATTGATTTGAGCAATAATAAATCATCAAAGTCTGAATATGGGGCATTAGCCACTATATCTGTAGCTACATAACTTGAAATATAAGGATGTGCATCTAACTCTGCAAAAGTAGCTTTGTTCACATTTATTTTTTTGATTAATGATTTATCTATTTTAATTTTATCTTTAATGCTTTGATATGTCGAATCTTCTAAGCCATAAACAGATTGGACTTGAGCGATATCGACGAAACCACCTAATTTATCACGAAACTTGATAATTTTGTTGGCATTATAAAAACCAATATTTTCTAACTTACTTAATTCTGATGCGTTAGTAGTATTGATGAAAACTTCAGAAACTAAAAATGAGGTCTTATCATTACGTTGATATTGAGCCTTGGACTCTTTGATGATAACGATATAAGGCTCTAAAGCTTGATACAAATCTGGAGAAAGCGTGAAGATTTTGGCTAGGTCTTCTTTCTTATAAAATTTGCCGCCTTTTTCTCTATAGTTCTCAATTATATGAGCGGTTTTGGCCGACATACCTAGCGCTATGAAATCATTTATAGAAGCGACGTTAGGATCAAAATTGAATTTCTTGGTATTTATATTAACCTGAATGTCTTTATGTTTATAAGTAGGATTTGCTTGGTAATTTTGATATTCGTTTACTTCTGAAGCGATAGCTTCATAGGTAAAGGATTGAACAGGATATCTTGTATGATAATACTGAAAAACATTGAGCACTATAAACATAAATAAACTTGCTCCCATGACAAAGCTAAAATCTTTAGCATAGACAGAAAAAAACTCTTTGAAAAAAGAATGATTTTGATTCATGAATTATACTGTGCTTTATATCGCTCAACGATTTCTTTTACAGCTAAACTATCTATTTTCTCTTCGACATGAGTTATTTTATCTAATTCTTCGAGCATTTTCAACTGAATTTGACCTGCACGATAGGCTTGGACATATGGTTTGTCAGTAAAACTAACCATTTGATACATCGATTGATAATCATACAAAGGAGAATTTAATAATAAATTCTCAATTTTCTTATAACGAATAAAGGTCTTGTCGGCTACTTTATCTCGCATTTCAATAAAGTTATCTAGAGCCATTTGAGCAATAGCATCGGCATTTTCTTTTCTCACAGAAGTAAAAGCAGCAAACACCTTGTCAAAATCATTGACTTCATCGAGCATATCATCAAAAATCCTTACATCCTCAAAACCACAATTCATACCTTGACCGAAGAAGGGCACTACGGCATGAGCGGCATCACCCATCAGCAAGAAATTCTGAACCTGCCAAGGATTTGATTTGGTCACCACTAAAGAAGCCGTAGGATTTCTAAAGAAATCTTCTACTAAATTAGGCATCAAAGGGATAACATCTGAGAAATAGGTTTCAAAATAAGCCTTTACTTCATCTTGATTGGTCAAATCATCAAAGGCATTTTCTCCTTCATAAGGCACGAAAAGCGTACAGGTAAAGCTCCCATCTAGATTTGGCAGAGCAATTAACATAAAATCCTTACGAGGCCAAATATGCAAAGCGTTTTTTTCTAGAGCAAATCCACCATCTTTGAGACTAGGTATCGTCAATTCTTTGTAACCGTAATTGATATAAAACTGCTGAAAATCAAAACGAGGCACTTGCATCATAGCTTGACGAACTTTGGAAAAGGCTCCATCACAGCCAAAGAAATAATCCGCTTCTACCTTGACCAATTTGTTTTGATTTGCTTGGTCTTCGAATATAGCTCTATTATTTTTGAAGTCAATTTCTTTGCAATAATGATTAAAATGAAAATCCACTTGGTTAAACTCATCTGCTAGACTGACTAAGAGTTTATTGAGTTCACCACGAGATACGCTATATATTGCTTCTTCTTGTAGACCATAAGGTTGAACATATGAGGTTCCATCGATTTGATGAATATGACGTCCATACATAGGTATGGCTATTTTTTCAATTTCTTGGCTCAATCCTACACGCTCCAAAGCAGTCCAGCCTCGCTTACTTAAAGCTAGATTGATTGACCGACCTCCTATATATCCGATAGCTCTAAAATCACCTCGAGACTCATACACATCTACTTTATGACCTTTTCTAGACAAATAACATGCTTGAAGCGCACCAACTAATCCTGCTCCAATAATTGCGATGTTTTTCATTTAATCTCTTTTTAAATTAAACTTTTCAATTTTATTATATAAATGAGAACGCTGTATATCAAGCTCATCAGAGGTTTTACTAACATTCCAGCTATTTTTCGTTAATTTATGATTAATGAATTTTCTTTCGATAAAATCTTTGAAATCTTGAAACTTATTAAATTGATCAAATATATCGTCGAGGTTATTGCCCACAGCTGCTTTTGTGTTAAAGACATAGGTTTTCAAATCTTCATCTGTGATTTGATTGCCGCTCATAATAACTAACCGCTCAATGACATTACGAAGTTCACGGACATTACCTGTCCATTCGTATTCCATGAGTTGCTCCATAGCTCTTGGAGTTACTTGCTTGATAGGCATATTATATTCATTACAAATTTCTTTGCAGAATAAATCGACGATCAAAGGGATATCCGTTTTACGTTCATTCAAAGTAGGAACATGGAGTAAAATTACAGATAATCTATGGTATAAATCGATTCTAAAAGAGCCATCTTTGATGAGTTGATCTATTTTTTTATTGGTTGCCGCCACTATACGCACATCCACATTAATATCTTTTTCACCACCGACACGTGTAATCTTATTTTCTTGCAATGCTCTTAAAACTTTGGCTTGGGCTGATAAATCCATATCCCCAATTTCATCTAAAAATAAGGTTCCGCCATTGGCTTGCTCAAATTTACCCACTCGCTGACGAAAAGCAGAAGTAAACGAGCCTTTTTCATGTCCAAAAAGCTCAGATTCAATGAGTTCATTGGGTATAGCAGCACAATTTACTTCAATAAAAGGTCTAGAAGATCGTAAACTATTATTATGTATCCATCGAGCCACTAGTTCTTTGCCTACGCCATTTTCCCCAGTAATAAGCACTCGGGCATCAGTAGGGGCTACTTTCATTATCGTGTTTTTGATTTTGGTAATACTCTCACTTTCTCCTACGATATCATAAGTTTTGACTTTAATTTTACTTTTTAATTCTTTGGTTTCTTCTACTAAATTTTTGTGTTCTAAAGCATTGGTAATGGTTATCAAGAGTTTATTTAAATCAGGCGGTTTGTTGATAAAATCAAAAGCACCTTTTTTGACACAATCAATAGCTGTATTGACATCTCCATGACCAGAAATCATGATAAATTTAGTTTCCGGTGCGATTTTCATTGATTGCTCTAGGACTTCAATACCATCCATTTTAGGCATTTTGATATCACAAATCACTAAGTCAATTTCATTATCTTTGATTATTTTAATAGCCTCTAAGCCGTTTTCGGCTTCCATAACCATATACTTTTCAAATTCTAAAATTTCTTTCAGCGAGTTTCTAACACTTATCTCATCATCTACTATTAAAACTGTAGCCATATGTATTTTATTTATTTGGGGTGAAATTAGATTGAACAAATTTAAATAATCGATCGGTACGTATCTTAGATCGATAGCCATCATATGAAAAGAGCAATAACCATG
>JALOMB010000004.1 GCA_025455685.1 Chitinophagales bacterium
AACTACTAATCCTACACAAGTTTTCTTCGGGATCAAACTAGATGCAGGCGCTACCCTCACGGGAGAAACTGTAACGATAGGCGTAGGGGCTAACAACACTACCGCCTCTAGCAACGGAGCCAACCAAGAGCACCAAATGTTCCTAATTCCTAGATACTGGAATGTAGAAGGAACGCTCACTGGTACCGCTAGCGTTAGATTTTTCTACAATCCAAGTGAACTATCGGGAGCAGAGACCGCTAGAAATAACGCATTAGCTGCTTTACAGGCTAGTAATCCTAATACATTTGCTGTAGCTAATCCAAATGCGGAGTGGTTCAAATCTGTAGGAACTCCTTTTGATGGAGCCTACATTGCCCAAATTCAAGGAAATAAATTCCCTAGCACGGTACAGAAATTTACGCCTACCTATGGTACACAAAATGGGGTAAGCTATGTAGAACTCTCTGGAATTACATCTTTCTCTGGCGGTACAGGAGGATTTAGCTTCGGGCCTGATAATGGAAGTGGAGGAAACTCCCTTGATTTAGTTTGGGGTGAAGTCAAAGCCACTGCTACAGAGCATGGTAATAAAATCGAATGGACTACTTATGATGAACGAAACACAGATTATTTCAATATCGAGTATTCTACAGACAATTTAAATTTTACAGAAGTTCAAACTAGAATCCCTGCCAAAGGTTTTTACAGTGGAGAGTCTAAATATGCTACCTATCACAGCTTTAGTGCCAAAGAAGTTATTTATCGTGTAAAACAATACGACAAAGACGGTACTTTTACTCATTCCAAAAAAGTCTCATTGGCTTCATCCGGTATCATAGCGAAAAATGAATTCAAACTTCAAATCCTTGCTAATCCTATTCAAGGAGATAGACTAAAGATAAGAGTTGAAGGATATCAGATTGGTTCTAATGCTAAAATTACGCTCTATAATCTCATGGGTCAGGAAATTAAATCAGTACAAACAGATTTAACTGAAAATACCGGAGATATAGCCGTGGATTGCAGTGGTTTAAGCGCTGGCACCTACCTCATGAAGTATTCAGATGGTATCAATCAGTTTACAGACAAGGTGATAAAATAGAATTTTCTAGTATAGCATTCGCTTGTGCAAATCAGGCGAATGCCTTTTAAGTATTTTTCTGTCATTTCATCAAATAATTGATGATTATAGATTTTTTATATATAGCTTTGCTACGTTTAAAAAACTATAACTATTATGACCTCAAATTTACTAAATGTAAAACAAACCTTCAAAAGTTTTGTTTATTTATTTTTATGCTTCAATGTATTTCTACTTGCTGCCCAAGTCAACTACACACAAGATTTCGCTGGCGGAATGGCTAGCTGGACTACTACAAATAATGCAAGTAGTGTGCCTGTATTTCAAACAACTTCTACGCTTAATTGTGGTGCTACTGCTTCCGTAAGAGGAAATTTAGCCTTTGGTGATGCAGGTACTTTTACCTCTCCTAATTTAGGGACATCCAATGGATTAGCGATGACACTTAGCTTTCAGTATAAGATTATTGATGCTGGGACCAATGCTGCTACGCTTGCAGCTGATGTAGGTACTATCAATATTCAATATCAAATTGCTAGTGGCTCTTGGATAACCATAAGATCGATTGACGAATTTAACCATAATCCATCTACTGCATGTGCTACTATTTCTAGAACTTTTACACCACCTGCAGGAGCTATGGCGATTAGATTTGATGTTACGTCTGGATCTGGGGGCAATAATTTTTATTATTTCGATGAAATTTCTACTTCCCAGCTTCCTACGCCTACATGTTTCGTTCCACAGAGTGTGGCTGTAGGCTCTATTACCGCAAATACTGCAGCAGTTACTTTTGCAGCACCTGTATCAGGCTCTCCTTCAGCTTATCAGTATGAAGTTAGAACCTCTGGAGCAGCAGGAAGTGGTGCTACTGGATTAGTTACCTCTAATTCTGTGGCTTCGGTTAGTACTATTTCGCTTACTGGACTCTCTGCTAATACTTCTTATCAAGTCTATATGCGATCAGATTGTGGAGGTGGAGATTATTCTAGCTGGACTACTGCAAAATTTTTCTTGACTGCTCAAGATTGTATTCAGCCTACTGGACTTACTGTAAGTAATATAACCAAAAATGGTGCTCAATTTGATTGGACTTCTTATGGATTACCTACAGGATTTGAATATTCTGTCTCTACTTCAGCTACTTCACCAACGTCTGGTACATCTACAGGAAGTGCTACTAATTCCTATACGCTAGCAAGTGGACTAACTGCCAATACTAAATATTATGTGTTTGTAAGAGCAAATTGTTCAGGTGGCTCTAATAGCCCTTGGTCTGAGTCTAATAGCTTCACGACTTTATGTGATGCTACTGCGCTACCTTATAATGAAGACATGAGTTCTGCTATTTTGCCTTATATGCCTTCTTGTGTAGTGAATGAAAATGCAAGTGGAAATGCTTGGATTTCCAATAATCCAAATGCTAATGGTTTTACTACTACAGCGATGCGTTATAACGCAAATGCGAGTATTGCAAATGCTTGGTTCTTTACACAAGGGTTAAATTTGACTGGTGGTACTAAATACAGAGTTAATTTCGCTTATGGCTCTAGTGGCTCTAATGAGACACTTCAAGTAGCTTATGGAAGCGATCAAAGCTCAGCAGGAATGGCAAATATAGGGAATTTAACGGTTAATCATGACAAAAAAGATACGTTCTTTTATTTTACGCCTGCTTCTTCGGGTACTTTTTATATAGGTTTTCAAGCAACATCTGCTGCTAATGCAGGTTCGCTTTTCGTAGATGATGTCAAAGTGGATGTGGCTGTTTGTAAAGCTAATACACAAGCAACTGTAGCGGCTAGTTCTCAGACTGAATTAGTCAATCAATGTGAAGCGGATACAGATGGTTGGATTTATTATTCTCCAAAAAACAATCCAAATCAGTTGATGTTTGGTATCAAAGGTGCTGGTACTGCTGTTATTAAGCCTTCGATTACCGTTGGTAGCTTAGTGTCAAAAGAAGCGTCTAATGGATATAGTCAAGAGCACGGAATGTTTTTGATGAAGCGATATTGGAATGCTGAGTTAGTTTCTGGAAGTATTTCTAATGTAGATATTAGATTTTTTTATGATCCTACTGAGCTTACAGATGCAGAAACGGCTAGAGACAATGCTTTTACCGCTATGAAGAACGCTAATGCAAACTCTTACTCGGTGAAAAGTGCAGGTGTAGAATGGTTTAAAACCGTAGGAACTCCTTATGATGCAACATTTATGGCTGGAATCTCAGGGAATAAATTTCCAAGTGAGGTCCTTAAATTAACAGGTACTACAGGTGTTTTGAATAGTGCTAATTATGTAGATTTCACTGGTATTACCTCATTTAGTGGTGGTACAGGAGGATTTAGCTTCGGGCCTACCAATGGCTCTGGAAACTCTTTGGATTTAGTTTGGGGTGAAGTAAAAGCATCTATTTCTGAAAGAGGTAATAAAATATCTTGGACTACTTATGATGAGCGAAATACAGATTATTTTAATTTAGAATTTTCTTTGGATAATGTGACTTTCATGGAAGTAGAAACTAAAATCCCTGCAAAAGGTTACTATAGTGGAGAATCTAAATACGAAGCTTATCATGCTTTGAACGAAAAAGAAATTATTTATCGCGTCAAGCAATATGACAAAGACGGTAAATTTTCTTACTCGAAAAAAGTATCTTTGGCTTCTTCTTCGACTGTAGCTTCCAAAGAATTCTCTTTAGATATTCTTGCTAATCCAATTCAAGGAGATCGTTTGAAAATGAGAATCCACAATCAGCCGATCGGTCATATAGCCAAAGTAAAGCTATATAACCTAATGGGTCAAGAAGTTATCGCTTCTCAGATTGCTTTGACTGCACAGACTAGTGATATCGCTTTAGATTGTACTTCGCTTAGTGCAGGTACTTATATGATGAAGTATTCAGATGGTGTCAATCAAATTACTCAGAAAGTTGTCAGATAATATAGTTTTTTCATAATTTTTAAATCCATTTGTTTCGGCAAATGGATTTTTTTTTGATTAATTTTTTTGTATTATTTTTGTTTTATTTTTGCGTTCCTATAATTATAAATTTAATCCGATGAAATTAATATATATATGTTTTTGTGTTTTATTTCAGAGTTTACTTGTAGCGCAAGTTGGAATTGGTACTACATCACCCGATAATTCAAGCGAATTAGAGATTAAAAGCTCTAATAGAGGTCTTCTAATCCCAAGAATGACTGCTGCTCAGCGAAATGCTATAGGCTCACCTGCGGATGGATTGCTCGTGTATCAAACGGATGGTAGCAAAGGATTGTATATGTTTGTAACCAATGTTTGGGTCGAGCTAAAGCCCGCTTCAACACAAGTCGGAGATATCAAACAAGGCGCACAAAATTCAGACCACAATGGCTGGGTAAAAATGGATGGTAGAGCTTTAACTAGTTTAACCCCAACACAAATTGCTGCGGCTATGTCACTAGGCATGACGACTAATTTACCAGATGCTACTGATAGAGTTGTCAAACAAAATGGGACTACACTACAATTAGGTGGAAACAATTCAGTAACCCTATCTCAGTCCAATTTACCCAATATAAACCTCAGCGCAACTACGTCAACATCAGGAAATCATACGCACGGAGCTAGCTCAAGCTGGACAGGTGGACACAATCATGGCTTTAATGATAGAGGTCGTGGAGGTACAGTTTGGATTACTCCTTTAAATTGGTGGGGTACAGGATTGGCTAGAGATTTGGATGGATGGGATAATACATCATGGAATGGAGATCATAGTCATACGATTACAGTCGATCAAGCAGGGTCTCATAACCATACAGTTATTACGCCTTTGGGAGGGAGTGCTTCACCACTTTCTGTAAGAGATGCGTGGATTTCAGCCAATACATTTATTTATTTAGGTCAATAAAATGAAACAATTTTTTGTTTTTTTGTTATTTCTGCCTTTTTGGGCTATAAGTCAGCTTTGGATACCTAATTCTTCCACGGTCGCTATAGCTGGCAATTCTGTATTAGCGAGTAAATATGAAACACAAATTATAGATAGCATTCATCCTTTAATGAACTCTGGCTATTTGCATTTAAATGCAACCCAAAGGCAGTTTTTAGCCCTCAAATTCGCTCCAAAATTATCTATAAATAATGTGAGCCATGTAGAGCTTATTCAAAATTCGATGCAGCTCAGAGATAGCTTGCATTTACAAGCTGGGATTTTGAAGACAAATGGGTTTTCGGTCGATATGCTTCAAGGCAGTGTTATAAGAGGAAATTTCGGCAATTCAACTCATGTGGAAGGCTTTTTAGGCAAATATGGACAAACAGCCTTTAATTTTCCAATGGGGCATCAAGGCTATTATGCCCCAATTGAGATTTCAGCGCCTAGCAATCCTTTAGATTTTTTTCGAGCGCATTATCGACATGAATCACCTGACGTAGCAGGCTTTTTTAGAAATCAAATTTTAGCTACCTTAAGACATGTAAGCAATGTGGAATATTGGGAGTTAGAAAGAATTCATGGTACAAGCTCCGTAATGGTCTCCTTGAGCTATGATAGTATTCGAAGTGGCGGCATTTCAGATGTTGCTAACCTTTTGATAGCAAAGTGGGATGGCTCACTATGGATAGACTTAGGTGGCGTACCTAGTAGTTTGAATGCTGCAAGTGGTTGGATTGCATCACCTGTACTCAGCAGTTTTGGACCATTAACGCTAGGAAGTTTGAACGCTTTTAATCCTTTGCCGCTTATATTCAAGCATGTAGCTGCTTCTAGAACTGAGCTTGGCAATAAAATTGAATGGACTACTTATGATGAGCAAAACACAGAATATTTCAATATAGAATTTTCTTTGGATAATGCGACTTTCCTAGAAGTAGAGACTAAGATTCCAGCCAAAGGCTTTTATAGTGGTGAGGCGAAATATGAGGCATATCATGCTTTGAACGAAAAAGAAATTATTTATCGTGTAAAGCAATACGACAAAGACGGTAATTTTTCTTACTCAAAAAAAGTACTTTTATCTGATGAAATAGTATTGAATCCTGAGTCTTTTTCTATTGAAATACTAGAAAATCCAATTAAATCTTCTTTCTTGACTTTTCAAGTTTTAGGAATTGCGCAGCCCACAGAAGCCAAAATTCAAATCTATAATTTGCTTGGGAAGTTAGTTTTTGAATCGTCTTTTGACATTAACCCAAATGAAAAACACGCTATAGATGTAGCAAATTTATCTAGTGGAATGTATATGATGAACTATCACGATGCGCATCATAAGAAATCTATAAAGTTTATTAAAAGTAATTTTTAAGCTTAATAATTCTGTATAATTTTTTTTTAGTATCTTTGTACACAAATCTCAGAAAGTCATGATTATAGGTATTGCAGGAGGCACGGGTTCAGGAAAAACAACCGTAGTCAAGAAAATCATGGCACATTTCAAAGATGAAGGAGTATCATTGATATCTCAAGATAATTATTATAGAGATAATGGACATTTAAGCATTGAAGAAAAAAAAGCTATAAATTTTGATCACCCTGAATCCTTAGAATTTGAGTTGCTTACACAGCATATTCAAATGCTCAAATCAGGTCGGACTATTGCACAGCCACTATATGATTATACGACATGTAGTAGATTAAATAAAGTTAAATCAATAAATTCAAACAAAGTTATTTTAGTAGAAGGAATTTTGATTTTCACCTGCAAAGAACTTAGGGATTTGTTAGATATCAAAATTTTCGTGGAAGCTCCTGATGATGAGCGACTGATTAGAGTGATAGAGCGAGATATACGAGAGCGCAATCGCGATGTTACAGAGGTTTTAAGTCGATATCTTCATACGGTTAAGCCCATGCATGACTTATTTATAGAGCCTTCTAAGAAGTTTGCCGATATTATTTTACCAATTGGTGGAAACAATAAAGTAGCTATCAAAATGATCATTGATTTAATAGATACCAAAATTCAAAAAAGCCTTCAATCATGAGTCAAGTAGTCGCTATTACAGGAGCAAATGGATTTGTAGGCTCACATCTAGCAACACAACTCCTCGAAGAAGGTTACGAAGTACATTGTATTGTTAGAAAAGGCAGTAATATTAATGCTTTAAAAGATTTAAATTGTACGATACACCCAATAGGCTTGTTAGACACAGATGCTTTGGTTTCTTTGTTTAAGCAATATAATATTACTTGGATTTTTCATCTTGCAGGTACGGTCAAGGCCCTCAAGCTCGATGATTATATCTCTGGCAATGTCACGCCTACAGAAAATATTCTGAAAGCTGCCTCGCAAGTATCGAATATTCAGAAAATAGTCATGACATCTTCCCTCGCAGCTACCGCTCCTACGACTGTAGGCAAACCAAATGATGAAAATGTGGAAAACAAACCGTTGACTGATTATGGTCGTTCGAAAGTAATGCAAGAAGAATTAGCAAAACAATATTTTGACACATTAAATATCACAATAGTTAGGCCTCCTGTGGTATATGGCGAGCGAGATACAGAAGTTCTTTTGTTTTTTCAAACCGTAAAAAAGGGAATTTTACCACTTATAGGAAAAGAAAATCAAAGCTTATCTTTGGTCTATGTTGGAGATTTGGTCAGAGGTCTTATTGATGCAGCGGTTAATTCACAAATTACCAAAAGTCAAACCTATTTTCTCGGAGGACATCAAGATGAGTATTTGTGGAAAGATATCGCGGATATTGTATCTCAGACTTTTGGTAAGTCTTATTTCACGATACGTGTCCCTAAGTTTTTAGTTCATTATATCGCAGGAATATCCGAATTCATAGCTAAAATAATGGGAAAGGTCGCTATACTCAACCGACAAAAAGCGGATGAAATGGTATGTCCTTCTTGGTCTTGCACTTCAGCCAAAGCCAATAGAGACTTTGGCTATACCCCAAAAATGTCTTTGCAAGAAGGCTTGACTAAAACCTTAGCTTGGTATCGAAATCATCAATGGATGTAATTTTTTTGACTTGTTCAATTTGTATTTAAAATTAAATCAGTAAAATAAGAAAAAAAGTATATTTTTGGCGGTATTTAAGCCTTCATGTCTGAATTTTCTGACTCTTACTCCGCTTCCCATATTAATCAAGGCCTTGTCTTGAGATTTTTACCGTATTTCAAAGGATATTGGAGTCGCTTAGCCTTGGCTATGTTTTTTTTGGCCTTAGTAATTTATTTAAGAAGTGTGGAACCGCTTGTTTTTCAGTATTTTGTCGATTACTTAGCGCATTTTAACAAAACTACGGAACATTATATAGGGAATTTGATGAGAAAATTCATCGATTTGACTTCAACTGACGTAATGAAGATAGCCTTTCATTTTGGCATTTTTTATGTAGTAGCGACTTTGGTGCGTGTATCGAGTGCGGCTATATATAGATATCTGATTTATGAAGTGATAGAAATGGTCTTATATCGTTTTAGAGTACATGTATTTAGTCATTTTCAGTGGGCTGATATGTCGAGTTATATTCAGATTACCAAAGGAGAGATGATTCAGCGGTTATCAGGTGATTTTGAAACGCTAAGACAGGCCTTGTCAAATCATATCATGGAATCCCTTTCGAATTCATTACTTTTATTTATCGTCATTTTTTCTATTTATGGCAACTATCCTTTTTTGGCTTGGATTAGTTTGGCTTGGGTTGTTTTACTGTTTGCTATTAGTTTTGTATTCTTCATTTATGAAGCCAAAGTATGGGAATATCACGAAATCCAATCAGATAAACTCGTGCAAATAGTTCAAGAGTATATTCAAAATATCAAAACGGTATTCATCTTTAATTATATTTCGCAAGCTTTTGAGAAATTTAATCATCAAAACCAAGCAAAATATAGCGCTGGATTAAGTCAAAACAAACTTCATTCGATTTATTGGCCTTTGACCGATTTTCTTATACTCACAATGCAGCTATCAGCCGTAATAATATCGGTATATGGCTATTTTCATGGAGCGATTTCTTTAGGACAGCTTTTGGCGAATTATTCTTTGGTAGCTATGGTGAGTTGGCCTATTAGAAGTCTAGGCAGGAGTCTATCTCAGCTAGGTATGGCCAAAATCGCGCTAAAAAGATTATTTGAAATACTCGATCTACCTAAAGAAGATATGAATAGTGAGGGTTTTGCTTTCGAAAACGGAGCAATAGAAGTTCGTGATTTGAGCTTTCAATATAATAAGACCAAAGTACTAGAAAAACTCAATTTTCATTTGCCACAAGGCAAGCGTATGGCTATAATTGGCCGATTTTCTTCAGGAAAGACCACATTGACTAAGCTAATGCTAGGTTTGTATCCAATATCAGAAGGGGAGATTCGAATAGGAAATCACGCTATTTCTCAAATCAACAAAATATCACTTCGCGCTCATATCGCTTTAATGATGCAGCAATCCGTGCTTTTTCATATGAGTATTCGAGATAATTTAAGTTACGCTTCAAAAGAGACTCAAATAGAAAGCATGCAACAGGCCTTGGAAATGGCACGTTTGGATTTAAGTCCCTTTGAGCAGCAATGGGATACGATAGTAGGTGAACGCGGCGTAACGCTTTCGGGTGGTCAACGTCAAAGAATGAATATCGCTCGAGGATTGCTTCAAAATTCATCTATTTTAATTTTAGATGATGTTAGCTCAGCCTTAGATAGTCATACGGAGCAGGAGGTTATGGAAAATTTATTGACTCAATTTCCTAACAAAACTATGTTAGTGATTAGCAACAGATTAACGACTTTGGATTATGTAGATTATGTTTTGGTATTGACTCAAAACGGTACACAAGAGTTTTTTGGCTCTGTGTCAGATGCCAAAGAACATAGTACTTATCTACAAAACTTAATTCAGGTATATGATAATTCAATTCAATGATAAGGATGGAAGAAGAGAAACAACAGTTTGCTCAATATAGTAAGCTTATCCCGAGGATCTATGGTGTAGCTTGGAGAAATTGTCGTAAGTGGATGATTGTCATGATTTTATCTATTTTAGTAGTAGGCATAATAGAAGCTAGTTTTCCTATTCTCGTCTCCAAAACAATGGATTTGCTCAAATCAACTAATATTGAGCCTCAGGAGAGCTTACTGACTTATCTCTATCGCGCTCAAGTCATGCGATATCTACTTTTGTTTATAGGATTGAGTATAGCAATGTCTATTTTGGTTTATTTTATGATTATCGGAGCAGGCAGAGTAGTGGAAAAAGTCCTCTTGGTGCTTCGGCGGGATTTATTCCAAAAGCTACTGCATAGTGATGTGGCCTATCACGACCAAAATTCCTCAGGTTGGCTTATCGCTAGGATTACTTCTGACACGGATAGATTGATAGAATTAGTGAGTTGGGGTATGATTCAGTTTTCTTGGAGTGCTATAGTCTTAGTATTTTGTTTGAGCAATATGTTGGTGATATCTTGGAAAATGAGTTTGCTTTTTATACTATTTATACCACTATTATTTTTATCGACACAGTTTATTAGACTCAAAGTTTTGAGCTATTCTCGTATCACTAGAAGGCTCAATAGTCAAATGATAGGCACCTTAAACGAACACATACACGGCGTAGAGCTCAATAAAGTGCTCTCGACTCAAGATAAAGCCATCGGATTTTATGAAGCAGCAGCCTTGGAATATGCGCAAGTATCTAAGAAAAATTTGTGGATGAATTCCCTTTATTATCCAACTATTGTAGCGCTTGGCTCAATTAATATCTCTTTTTTAATTTATTTTAGTGCTCAAGGCTATATAGCGCCTGGCTCTCTCTTTACAGTCGGTTTGCTCAGTAGTTTTTATCTTTATGCGAAATTTATCTATGAACCTATTGTAGAGATCAGTAATTATTTTTCTAGTATTTATAATAGCATATCGGCATTAGAACGTATTTTTGGGTTGCTTGATCATCCGATACAAGTCAAAAGTGTCTCAGAATATAGTGGACCAATTCAATTTCAAGGTAAAATAGATTTTCATCAAGTAAATTTTGGATATAGTACGACGAATTTACTCTATCGCGATTTAAGTCAAACTATTTTACCAAATCGAAAAATCGCTTTAGTTGGACCTACAGGTGGCGGTAAATCAACTATTGCGCAGATGTTAAATCGTAATTATGAGCCTCAATCTGGCAAGATAACTCTAGACGATATTGATATTCAAGCAATTCCATTGGATATTCTCAGAAGAAATATCGGCAACGTGTTACAATTTTCACAGCTT
Organism: Chitinophagales bacterium; assembly: GCA_025455685.1. Classification (GTDB taxonomy): domain Bacteria; phylum Bacteroidota; class Bacteroidia; order Chitinophagales; family JADJOU01; genus JALOMB01. The sequence goes on from JALOMB010000004.1 coordinate 11,268, forward strand.
TTTGAAGGGACATTGGCAGAAAATTTAGTCATGTTTAGCTCCCGAGAATATTCGAGAAGTGAACTAGTAGCTTCCTTAGAATATTTAGGTGCTCAAGATTTGATTTCGAGACTAGATGAGCAGATTTCTAGTGATATGAAAGGTCTCTCTCAAGGGGAAATACAGTATTTCGCTATTGTCAGGTTATATTTTTATCAAGCTTCTATTCTAATCTTAGACGAAGCTACTTCTTCTATTGACCCCATTTCTGAAATAAAAATTCAAGAAATACTTCAAAAAATCTTACAAGATAAGACTGCTATCATTATCGCGCATAGACTCTCAACGATTAGACAATGTGATGAGATATGGTATATCGAAAACGGAGCTATTCAAGAAAAAGGAGACCATCAAAGTTTGCTAAAAAAACAAGGCAAGTACTTCGATTTGATTCAAGCATCTAAGCGTTAAACATAAAAACTGGATAGAAAACGAAAAAATATCAGAAATAAAAAAAAAAGGCTATTTTTGTGCTAATTTATGAAAAACATTAGAAACTTCTGTATCATTGCTCATATTGACCACGGTAAAAGTACTTTGGCTGATAGATTACTAGAGCATACGAATACGATAACTGATAGAGAACGTCAAGACCAGTTGCTCGATGACATGGATTTAGAGCGAGAGCGAGGCATTACGATTAAATCTCATGCGATTCAAATGGATTATTTTTTTGAAGGGCAGCCTTATATCCTCAATCTCATCGATACACCAGGACACGTGGATTTTTCTTATGAAGTTTCCCGTTCAATTGCTTCCTGTGAAGGCGCTTTGCTTTTGGTTGATGCGACGCAAGGTATTCAAGCACAAACTATATCAAATCTATATTTGGCAATGGATAATGATTTAGAAATTATTCCCGTAGTCAATAAAGTAGATATGGAAGGTGCCATGATAGAAGAGGTAAAAGACCAAATCATCGATTTACTCGGCTGTGCTCACGAAGATATTTTAGAGGCAAGCGGTAAGACAGGCATAGGGATAGAGAATTTATTGCATCATATTATTCGCAGAATTCCTGCTCCTAAATCACATGATGACCAGCCTTTTCGTGCAATGATTTTTGACTCTGTTTTCAATCCTTTTCGTGGAGTCATTGCTTATTTTCGAATCTTCGATGGACAAATCAAAAAAGGTCAAAAAATCAAACTTTTTAGCACTCAAAAAGAATATAATGCCGATGAAATAGGCATTCTTAAACTAAAACCACTTGAAAAACAAGAACTCAAAAGTGGCGATGTCGGTTACATAATTACAGGCGTAAAGCAAGCAAAAGAAATCAAAGTTGGCGATACTATTATCGCTTCAGAAAATCCTTCTTTAGAGCCTCTTAAAGGGTTTGAAGATGTCAAACCAATGGTTTTTGCAGGTATTTATCCTATTGATTCTGATGACTACGAAGATTTACGTGATAGTTTAGAAAAACTTCACTTAAATGATGCAAGTTTGGTTTTCGAGCCAGAAACTTCTATTGCATTAGGTTTTGGATTTAGATGTGGCTTTTTGGGCTTATTGCATTTGGAGATTATCTCTGAGCGATTAGAAAGAGAATTCGATCAAAGTATCATCGTTACGGTACCTCAAGTGAGTTATCATTGTTATCTCAATAAAGATCCAAATAAAAAACTAGAATTACACAATCCATCTGATTTGCCTGATATTACTACGATTAACCGTTTAGAAGAACCTTGGATCAAAGCGCAAATCATCACGAAGCCAGATTATATAGGCACGCTAATCGGTTTATGTATGGAAAAGCGCGGCATTTTGCTCAATCAAGTTTATCTTACGACAAGTAGAGTAGAGCTTACTTTTGAGTTACCATTGGCGGAAATTGTGTTTGATTTTTATGATAAATTAAAATCAATTTCTAAGGGATATGCTTCTTTTGATTATCATATTATAGGTTATAGGCAAGGCGATTTAGTCAAAATGGACATCAAGCTCAATGCTGAAAATGTCGATGCTTTATCCGCTATGATTCATCGAGATAAGGCTTATGAATTTGGGCGTAAACTATGTGAAAAGCTCAAAGAACTCATTCCTAAACAACAGTTTGTGATCGCTATTCAAGCCGCTATTGGTATGAAAATCATAGCTCGAGAGACAATTTCAGCCATGCGAAAAGACGTTACAGCGAAGTGCTATGGTGGTGATATTTCTCGAAAAAGAAAATTATTAGAAAAACAGAAAAAAGGCAAGAAAAAAATGCGACAGTTTGGCAAGGTTGAAGTACCTCAAGAAGCATTTTTAGCCGTTTTAAAATTAAATGATTAATTTTTTTAAAACTCAAAAACATGAATGATTTGAAAGCTATAGTGGAGGCGACCAAAGAAAAATTTAGCAAATCTATTGATTTTCTAGAATCTGAACTCCTGAAAATTAGAGCAGGCAAAGCAAACCCTGCAATGCTCAATGGAATTCAAGTAGATAGCTATGGGGCTATGAGTCCTTTGTCAGCTGTTTGTAGTATTACGACCCCTGACCCTAGGACCCTCGTACTTCAGCCTTGGGATAAATCGCAAATCTCAGCAATTAACAGAGCGATCATAAATGCAAATATTGGATTAAATCCTCAAGATGATGGACAAGTGATTAGAATAAATATACCACCTTTGACTGAAGAAAGACGAAAAGATCTCGTCAAACAAAGTAAACAAGAAGGTGAAAAAATCAAAGTGGCTATTAGAAATCATCGCAGAGATGGTATCGAAAGCCTCAAAAAACACAAGTCCGACGAAGGGGTATCTGAAGATTTGCTCAAATCAATGGAAGATAAAATCCAAAAGCTCACCGATGAGTTTATCGCCAAAGTCGATCAAGTCCTATCAGGAAAAGAAAAAGAAATCTTATCTATTTAAATAATTACTATGAAACTAACCCTTAATCATTACTTGAATTTTTTAGCTTTATTTCTTATCGCTATTCTTTTTCTACTCTATCTTAAGTCATCTAAATCTTCTTCAGTAGCTGTAACTAGTGATGCTTCTCAAGCTAAGCTTGGTACTCGTGTAGCTTATGTAAACTCAGATTCACTCTATGCAAACTATAGTAAGTTTAAAAATCTAGAAAAAGATTTAGAATCATCTGGTCAGTCTGCTCAGCAAAATTTGCAAAAAAAAATGCAAGGTCTTCAAGCTCAATATGAAAGTTTAGTTAAAAAAGCACAATCAGGTCAAATTACACCGCAGCAAGCTCAAGCTGAAGAGCAAGCCTTAATGAAGAAAAAACAACAGCTAGATGCAGAAAGTCAGCAGATGATTGGCACAGTGCAAGAAAAAAGCCAAAAAGCCGCTCAAGAAATCAAAGCAGAGTTGTTTGACTATTTCCAAAAAAACAAATCAAAATACAATTGTGATTTAGTGATATCTTATCAATCTAATGGTAATTTATTGTATTTTGATACGACTCAGGATATCACTAAAAAAGTTTTGGAAGATTTAAACCAAAAATAAGTGTATAAATTTATTCGCAATAATGAGTTGATAAGTTTTTTGCTCAGCTTGGCATTGCTTATTTATTTGAGTTTTAGTTTTTTTAGAGATCAAATTCCAACTCAGATTGATAGGGATTATTTTTTTAATTTTCTGGAGTATAGATATATACTTGGAGTAGTTTTTGCTCTAGGAATTATCTATGTATGTTATTTTTTGATAAGTTTTGCGGTACAGATTAAAATTGCTAAATCGTTTGATTTCTTTACACTTTTTCTCTTTCTTTGTTTTGTATCTATTTTGTCTCATTATCTCAATTTGAGTATGAGTTTCTTCATTTTGTTTTTTGTTGTTTATCTAATGCGCACTAATATATTGATACTTTATAGTGCTACGCCTAATGAAGTAAGTCTTTTTAGCTTGGGGTTTATGGTAGGACTTTATTTGCTTTTTGACTTATCGGTAATCTATTATATTCCTGTATTTTTTATTGTTTTATCTAAGTTTGTCATTCATAAAGTAAAAGTATTTTTTTCTTTATTCTTTGGGGTTTTGACACCTATTTATTTACTATTTTCGCTAGTTTATTTATTTGACATTCCCTTTGATTTTGAAGAAATTCAAGAAAGCGTATTTTTTCATCTTAACACACATGTTTGGCAATTGAAAATTGTTTTTTCATTGATTTCTTTAATTTTTTTAGTTGTCCTACAGAATCGTATGCAATATTTTAATATTAAAGAAAGAAATATTTTTTCGTTAATTGCTTCGATTTTATTGGTCAATGTGTTCATCAATTTTTTAGGCTTTTATCCACAGAGAACTTATATTATTATTTTAGCCATGATTTTGTCAATTTATCTCAAACTGTATTTTGAATTCTTAAAAAAAGAAACATTAATATCTAAATTTATATTAATATCTATATTTTTAATCACTTTTTATCATTTATTGTTACCCAAAAATATTAACTTATGATGACTAAGGAACAAATCGCTCAGCGAATAGCACGAGAAATCAAAGACGGCTCGTATGTTAATTTAGGTATTGGAATTCCTACTTTAGTAGCTAACTATATTCCCAAAGGGATAGAAGTCGTGTTGCAAAGTGAAAATGGATTACTTGGAATGGGACCTTTCCCTTTTGATGGTCAAGAAGATGCAGATTTGATTAATGCAGGCAAACAAACTATTACGACCTTACCGGGCTCTTCCATATTCGACAGTGCTATGAGTTTTGGTATGATTCGTTCGCAGCGTGTAGATTTGACAATTTTGGGTGCAATGGAAGTTTCAGAGTCAGGTGATATTGCTAATTGGAAGATTCCTGGCAAAATGGTCAAAGGTATGGGTGGAGCAATGGATTTGGTCGCTAGTGCACAGAATATCATCGTAGCCATGCAACATACTTCAAAAGATGGAAAAAGCAAATTGCTTCATAAATGCTCATTACCACTCACAGGTATCGCTTGTGTCAAAAAAGTAGTTTCAGATTTGGGTGTCTTTGCTATAGATACTAGAGGTTTCGTCCTTTTAGAGCGCGCTCCAGGGATATCTGTGGAGCATATCCAATCAAGTACAGAAGGCAAATTAATCATAGAAGGGGAAATTCCTGAAGTTATTTTTTAATTTTTTAGGATTTCGTCTATTTTTTTTTTATCAAATTTGCTTTTTAAAATAACAATCAATATGAAAAAATTTATTATATCATTTATTTGCTTTGTGGGATTTTTGTTTGTTACCAATGCTCAGACTGCTACCTCAGTTGCCTTAACTTCACAGAACACCTCAGTGCAATGGATAGCCAAGAAAATTACCTCAGAGGGTCATGTCGGTAATATTTCTGTTCAAAGTGGTTCCTTACTCATTGAAAAAAATTCAATTCTATCTGGAGAGGTAGTAATCGATATGAACTCAATCACTTGTACGGATATAAGTGATGCAGAAAAAAATCAATATCTAATTGAACATTTAAAAAATGAAGATTTCTTTAATGTAGCCCAACATCCTACTGCAATCTTAAAAATAAATTCAGTTAAACCCTCTAAGAAAAAGGGATTTATTGTATCAGGAATTCTTACTATCAAAGGTATATCTCAGCAAATTAGCTTTCCTGCAGGTATCGTGATTAAAAATGGAATTGTAATAGCATCAGGAGTATTGACCTTCGATAGAACTAAATTTGATGTGACATATGGCTCTACGCTTATTGGTGCTGCCAAAGACAAGGCTATTAAAAATGACGTAGTACTCAAAATTACGCTAAACACGAAGTGAAGTCGACACTTTTCATAGGGAGTTTATTTTTAATTCTAACATCCCTACTTTTTGGATTATTAGTGCCTTTGGATGTACAAATCGAAAAGTTTGATATAGTATCCAAGGATTCACATCAAATCCAATTGAAACTCTATGTTCCTAGATTAAAGCAAGCAGTAGTTCAGGCTTATAGCTATCATCCCAAATTCGCTGAATCATCTTTGATTCAAGCAAGTAAAATTGAATTTGCTCAAGATACATTGTATGTTTACATGCCAAATCCAAACCAATTTCTCGGCATGCGTTCCAAAGAATTTCTTCAGTTTGAAATTGTTTTAGAGGACAAATCTTCTTTGATATATCCAGAATGGCTTTATGTAGATTCAGTATCGGGCTCTAAAGTTAAGCCGCTGATTCCTTTGCCTGAAGTAAAAAACAAGAAGAAAAATTTTGTTTTCCCTAATCGTGAGCAATTGCGGCAGTCTATTAGAAATTTGTTTTTTCATGTACCTATGTGGTTTGCCATGATTGCGTTATTAGGATTTAGTTTTTATCATGCTATTCGTTTTTTGGTCACGGGCGATTCAAATCATGATGAACAGTCTTCAATTGCAGTTTATATAGGCATATTTTTTGGGTTTGTCGGGTTATTCACGGGTATGGTATGGGCAAAATACACTTGGGGAGATTTCTGGCCTAAGGAAGACGAAAAGCTCAATGGTGCTGCTGTAGGCATGTTTATTTATATGGCGTATATAGTTTTGCGATATTCTATACCGGGAAAAATTAGTTATAAAATATCTGCTGTTTATAATGTGGTCGCATTTGTATTGTATCTCTTGTTTATTTTCATTTTACCTCGGTTAAATGACTCGCTTCATCCAGGGAATGGAGGAAATCCAGGCTTTAGTATATATGATAAGACGTTACTAATGAGAATGGTCTTTTATCCAGCTGTTTTAGGTTGGATTGGGTTGGGATTTGCTTATTTGAAGATTTGGCGTACCTTGTGCTTTAAACCAAAAGAATAAAGAGATTTCCTTTCCATTAAATGACTTAAATTTAAAACAAATAGCTTAAACCCCTCTTTTTTCGCCCCATCTCAGTTTACCTTTTAGGGCATTAATAAAATAATTTTCATCAAACACCACGAGTTTAAACATAGTGGACGATTTACGAATCGTGATTTTATGTTTGCTCGTAATATACCCGAGTCGGGAATCCAAAGTCGAGATGAACTCAGGACTTCTACCTTGAATTTGTAGTGTGACCGTTTCCTGATCGGAAATTACAATTGGCCTGACATTTAAATTATGTGGCGCAATAGGTGTTAGGATGAAGCAAGAATTCTTAGGATGAATAATTGGGCCGCCACAGCTAAGATTGTAGCCTGTAGAACCCGTAGGCGTTGATACGATTAAACCATCTGCGAAGTAATTATTGAGTAATTCGCCATTGATATATACATTGACCTCAATCATTGATGAAGAGTTTGATCTGAAAACCGTGAAATCATTCAAAGCGTAATTTTCACCTACGAAAATAGGAATATTAGCATTGATTTCTAAAAGCATTCTATTTTCTATTTCAAATTGTTTCTTTTTTAGATGCTCAAAGGCAAGTTTAAAATGTTCATTCTCGATACTAGAGAGAAACCCCAATCGACCCGTTTTGATCCCTAAGACTGGTATTCCATTGTCATGTGTTAGCAAAACCGCATCCAGGATTGTACCGTCTCCACCTAAACAAACCAAAAAGTCAACTTGATGCAATTTTAAATCTTGAGCATTGCTAAAAACCTGTGTTAAATCAAACTCAATGCCTATATCAGCTAGAGTTTCGCTAATCACAACAGGAATTTCATTTTCTACAACGTAGCGAAAAAGACTTTTGACATAGCTCAGTTTTTCACTTGAATTAATTACTCTAGAAAATATAGCTAATTTCAAGACTTAAAGATTTAAAAAATGAACTAACTCTTGAAATCTTGTTTCTATGATCTCTTGAGTTTGACTTTTAACGGAGCTGTACATCACTTCAAAACCATGTTTTTCAAGGCTTTGGTCGAAGTTTTTTTCGGATAAATGATGCACTCTGAGATAAATCAAAGTTTTATCTTCCTGATTGACGACCTCGATATGAAGAATATGAATGTGTTCTGCTTCAAGGATTTGGCATAAATTTGCGAGTTTCGGGGTGATATCTCGAGAGGCTAAAATTAGTATGTCACTTTTTTGGTTGAGCTGTTGCGAAATCCAAGCCGAGCTAAGCTCTTCGCGATATACTATACCGAGATACAAGCCTTCTTCATCAACGATAGGATACCAAGGCAAGTCGTGCTGCGTCATACGCTCGAGGGCTTCGAAATGAGTCGCATCCATGCGAAGAGCTGCCGCACTCATCGGAATTTCTAGTAAAAAATCATAAATATATCGAAAATAGCCATTTTCAATTGCGATTAATGGCGCTTTATTAGCTGAATAGTCACTATCAATAGGAGTTTCAGCAATTAGCTTAGGATTTGTTCGTATAAATTCTTTTAGAAACATAGTTACAAGGATAATAAAAATTCATTTAAATGATGGTAAAATTCTTTTGGTTTTTCGATCATGGGAGCGTGACCTGCTTTATCTATCAATTTTAAGACGGAATTAGGTAAGTTTTTATGAAAATTCTGTCCAATCGAAACAGGTGTAATTTTATCTTGACATCCCCAAATCAATAAAACAGGAATGTTAATTTTAGGCAAATCTAATTGCAGATTTGTTTTAGTAGCGCTTCGAGCCAAAGAAAGCAAGCGCTTTAGGGTTTTATTGTTAGAAATAATTTGTTTCACTTGAGAAAACACTTCTGAAGTAGCAAATTTAGGGTCAAAAAAAGTATCTTCAATTCTTTTTTGTATGAAATCATCTTTTCTACTAGGCCTGTTTGAGCCAAAGAAATTTTCAAAAAGCCCACTAGAACCAGTTAAAACTAAAGCTTTTATATATGGAGATGTTGATTTTAGCTGATAATTTAAGGCGATATGACCACCAAAGGAGTTTCCTAAAAGAATAATGTTTTTATTAGTGAAAAGAGGCAATTGTAAGAATTTTTCTAAAAAAGTCGTTATCCCCTCAATATTTGCTTGAGCAACATCAATATCGTATAGAGGAAGATTGGGCATGGCAATTTCATAATCCTCAGAAATCAATGTTATTAAAGGCTCAAAATTGCTCAAAGCGCCAAACAGACCATGGAGCATGACAATGACACTATTGTTTTTTCCAGGTCGATAGTAGTATGTAATTTTATGTAGATGTATTTCTTCTTCTCGATATTGCATCATGCTTTTGTAAGTACAAATTGAATGGTGTCAGATGTTTTTTGGGTTATTAAAACGTTGTTTTTCGGATATAAGCGTTCTAAAATTTCTTGATTTGCATGTCGAATTGTTAAGAGTTTTATGTTTTTGGTAAGTGTGATCGTGAAGATATCTTGAAGTTTATCGAGAATACTATCTGTTTTATTGACTTTTTCATCAGCGACGATGACTAAATCAATAGCTGTAGCTTGAATGAGTTTGATCCGATAGCTTAAATCTGAAAAAGTTGCGATAATTTTTCCTAAATTTGCTTCATCTAAAAAAGAAAAATCTTTTACTTGAAATCTATACATGACTTGATTTTCTCTATATACTACGATTGGTGGATAGTCAATTTGATCGAAGTCTGCTACTATTGTTCCTTCTGATTTAGGTTCTAAAAAAGATCGAACATGAAGTGAGATTTTTTTATTCTTTAAGGGTTTTATAGTTTTAGGGTGAATAACTTGAGCGCCATAGTAGGTCATTTCTATTGCCTCTTGATATGATATTTTAGGCATTAGTCTAGCGAAATCGAATAGTTTAGGATCTGCGTTATAAACACCTAAGACGTCTTTCCAAATTGTGACACGATCGCAAACTAAACTCGATGCGATAATGGCAGCCGAAAAGTCGGATCCTTCTCGACCCAATGTGGTATAAAAGCCCTCTGGAGTGCCTCCTAAAAAACCTTGAGTAAATACAATGCGCGTATTTATGGTATTTATGTTTGTTTGTATGGCTTCTTGAGTTGATTTCCAATCAATATTTGCGTCTGTGTAGTTGCTATCTGTTTTGATCCAAGTCCTTGCATCTACCCAAGAGGAAGGTTCATAATTTTGATGAAAATAGGTAGCAATAATCTTAGTTGAAAGCACTTCACCTTGACTTACTATTTGGTCATAGAGAAAATTGCCATGAGTGTTTATAGGCTCAATAATTCTTGATTTGATGTATTGGTCTATATGCTCAATTGATTTATTTAGATCATTGTCATTTATTGCCAATTGGTCAAGAAACGCCAAATGGTATGCTAGAATAGCATGCCACTCGGATAGCGCCTCTTCATATTGCTGACTTAGGGTTAATCTTACGACTTGTTCTAAGGCATTCGTCGTTTTCCCAATGGCAGAAATCACATTGACAATTCTTGTTTGAGCATAGGCTTGATCGGCAATGAGCTTTGCAATGTTCTTCATGCTATCCGCTGAAGAAATTGAAGCACCACCAAATTTAAAAACGTTCATGAGTTTAATTAATAATTTTTAATTTATTCAAGGCAAAAATAGTTTATTTTTTTTATCCGTTACTTTACATGTGTTACTTTTTTTTAAAAATCTTTTTAAACCTTTTTAAAATATACAAGTCAAACTTGTATAAAATTTAAAATAAAAAATAAGTCATATAACTATGAAGAATTTACTTGTTTTTATCTTTTCACTTTCTTTCTGGTTTTCTCTAGAAGCTCAAGCACAGTCTGAAGACAAGGTTGAAGTGCTCAAAAAAGCACTGAATATGACCGAAGATCAAGAAAAGAAACTTATGGAAGTATATCAAAACCACAATCAAAAAAGATCTCAGCTCAAATCAGAAATGAGCAAAATAAAATCTGAATTCAAAACCCAAATGGAATCTATTTTGACCAAAGAACAAATGGAAAAGTTTCGTGAATTACGTAAAAATGAGAAATAATTGGTTTTAATTGTTTATATTATTTTAAGTGCCTTAATACTCAATTAAGGCACTTTTAAAAAGTGAAGTACAATCACTACTTCACTTTTTTTAATTCATTTGAAAAAAAAAGCCTATCTTTGCACACTAAAAATAAATTTAAGTTATATGTTAATCATCGACACTAGAGATTCTGATTCAATTGACAAAGCATTAAAAAAATACAAGAAAAAGTTTGACCAAACGGGCGTTATTAAAAAACTTCGTTCCAAGCAAGCGTTTATCAAAAAAAGCATTGTCGAGCGCAATCGAATTTTAAAGGCTAAACATAGAGAAGCTTACTTGAGAAATTTAGAGAACTAAATTATTCAAGATATAGCCTAGATTTAACCTATGGCCAATCCCAAACATATCATTTTTTTGGTAGCAGATAGTTTAAGAAAAGATTCTGTCTATCAAGATATGGGGCTAGATTACATAGCTGCAAATTCTTCCCAATTTACTCAGGCACGCTCTTCAGCGTGTTGGACGCTTCCAGCTACTTCTTGTCTTTTTACTGGCTTAAACGTTCATGAACACGGAACTGATACGCATACAAGAAGATTAAAACCGGAAATTCCTGTACTATCGGAAATTCTAAAATCCAAAGGTTATACGACAATTCAGGTTACTGCAAATCCTGTGACAACACATGTGTTTGGTTTAGATAGAGGTTTTGATGAAATGCATAAAGTTTGGAGTATGGTCACACCAAAGCTCCAAAAAACAATGAGATTGGTACTTGCGATGGGCAAGCCAAGGGTCAGAAATATGCTTTTTTCTAAGGATATTGTGTCTCAGCAGCTTCTCGAAGACTTAGAGGTTGCCAATTGTTGGGGACAAGTCACTCAAAATGAAGCTTTAGCCTTTGTGAATAAAAGAATAGAAGAAGCTGACAAAAAAGGGGAAAAATGCTTTTTTTTCATTAATATCATGGAAACGCATTTCCCATATCATATTGCAGACACTTTTTCTCTTTTGTCCAAAGGATTAGCCAATAAACTTATCGAAGCTAGAACACTTTTTCAGTTAATTAATCAAAATTTTTTATATTCTGATAATCATAGTTTGAAGCCAAACTATATAGACGTGATTTTCCAAAGACAAAAACTCAGTTTTCAACTCATTAAAAAAGACATAGATAATTTCGTCAAAAAGCATCATGAAAATCAAAATAATCTCGTGGTTTTTTGTTCAGATCATGGAGATAACTTCGGAGAAATGGATTGGTTTTATCATTTTTCTAATGTCACAGATGCAGGTAATCGGGTACCATTTTTTTGGTTAGATAATGAATCAAATGACGCTAAAACTATTGATACTCCTGTATCAACGCGATTTGTTTTTGATTCTATTTTAGAAAAAGTCGGAATTTCAAGGCAAGTAACCCTATTTAAAAATCAAACCTTAAATATGCCCTTGATTCAATCATATTGGTATCATCATCAAAAAGGAACACTAGATAAATACAAATACAATCAATTTCTTTTTGTAAATGAATCAATGCGCTACTTAAAAAGAAATGATCAATGGTTTCAAAGCCCTATAACTCATGATGAATATCATGATGAACCTCATTTTCAGCCTATAGATAATCTCGATCCAATTGAGGAATTTGTATTTGATGAGGAAAGAAAAAACTATTTACGTCAGCAGTTATCTAATTTTTCTAATTTTTCCAAGATTCCTAGAACATAATCAATGTTTGAAAAAGATCAAATCTCCTTTCAGATTTCACAGAAAAATCCGCTTTATCTCTCTAAAACAATCTCAATGATCGAAAGTACGAGAGCGGAAGATCAAGAATTCATAGAACAATGGTTTAGTCAGCAAAGTGACATGTCTGTGTCTCGTGTACTCGGCATCACAGGACCACCTGGTGTAGGCAAAAGTTCATTTATCAATGAATTTGTCGCAGAACTTTTACCCTCAAATAAAACTTTTGCTATTTTGTCTATTGACCCTTCGTCATCACTAAGTCAGGGCAGTATACTAGGAGATAAGACTAGAATGAATAAAATTTCAGCTCATCCCAATGTTTTTATCCGTCCATCTCCATCTTCTAACGAACTTGGAGGGTTAGGTCGAAAGTCACATTTGATAATTGAGCTTTTTAGAATGGCTCAGTTTGATTATATCTTAGTAGAAACTGTCGGTGTAGGACAGTCCGAGTTTTCTGTAAAATATTTAGTAGATTTTTTGATTTTGCTCATGCAACCCATGAGTGGTGATGAACTGCAAGGAATTAAAAAAGGAATTATTGAGTTAGCCGATATGTATCTTATTAGCAAATCAGATTTACAAGACCAAACATATTCTAATCAAGCCTTTCTCGATATTTCAAATGCCTTGCATTATCAAGCTCAAGAAAACAAACCCGTAATTCAGATCTCTAATATCAATAGACTTGGCATGAATGAGGTAATCCAACATTTAGAAATGTCTTTTAACGAGCCTAATTTCATAACTCAAAAATCCAAAAAGAGAAAAGAAAATCTAACCTATTGGACGGCAGAAATGATACAAAGAGAAATTATTCAAAAATTAAATATTTTTTTGAAGGCTCATGAGTTAGCATTTCAAGACTTGGATTCTTTAGCGCATGCCTTATCTATTAAAAATAAATTAACCCAAGATTTTTTTACTTATGAATAATGTTTTATTTGATTTAACAGGAAAAATTGCCATTGTGACAGGAGCATCAGGTTTAATTGGTTCGCATCATTGTCGAGCTTTGGCCTCACATGGGGCGCATGTTGTAGTCGCAGATATAGATATCGAAGGATGCAAACGAGTCGTCGATTCCTTGCCTAATCCTTCAAATCACTTTGCCATTAGCTTTGATGTGACAAATAAGAAATCTATAGAAGCTGCAAAAGTAGAAATTTTACTTCAATATAATAAAATAGATATTTTGGTTAATAATGCCGCTATCAATGATATGTTTGAAAACCCTGCTTTAGCTGCAAATCAATCGATGTTTGAGCATTATCCAGAGGACATGCTCGATAAGTCTATGCAGGTTAATATAAAAGGCGTTTTTCTTTGCAGTCAGGTCTTTGGACAAGCTATGAAGGCTCAGAAAAAAGGTTCCATTATCAATATAGCCTCTACTTATGGCATCGTTGGTCCTGATCAGTCTATTTATAAGGATCAGTTTGGTAACCAAAGTTTTTACAAGTCTGCTGCGTATCCAATTACCAAAGGAGCGGTGATTAATTTTACTCGTTTTCTAGCGGCTTATTGGGGAAAAGACGGCATACGGGTCAATACGCTTTCTCCAGGAGGTGTAGCAAATGGCCAAGATACTTTTTTTGTTCAGAATTATACCGCCAAAACACCTATTGGTCGAATGGCACAGCCCAATGATTATGAAGGCGCAATTGTATTTCTCGCTAGTGATGCATCTAGTTATATGACCGGAGCAAATCTAATAGTCGATGGTGGTTGGACAGCAATTTAATATTAAACTATGAAAAAAAACTTAATTAAAGCAGTATCGAATCTCAAATGGATTTTTACTGATATAGACGGGGTCATGACGGATACTGGGGTTTATTATTCCGATCAAGGTGAAATGCTAAAAAAGTTTAACCTAAAAGATGGCATGGCATGTGAACGTCTTAGATTATTTACAGATATTAAGATTGGATTTATCACAGGTGAAAATTCTCAAATTGTAGCAAGAAGAGCCGAAAAACTCAAGATTGATAAGGTCTTCTTAGGCATCAAAGATAAAAAACAAGTTTTAGGGGATTTTTTGTTGGAAAATAATATCCAATGGGATGAAATCGCTTATATTGGAGACGATATGAACGATATAGAAGTTTTAGAATTAGCGGGAATTTCAGCATGTCCAGCAGATGCATTTTCTTGGATTTTGCCAAAAGTTGATTATATTTGCCAAAATATTGGAGGTCAGGGTTGCTTTCGCGAATATGTCGAATGGTTACTCAGTTTTACAAATTATCAAAAAAAATAAAAAATATGAAAGAAATTATTTTATCAAATGGGAAAAAAATTGGCGGTAACCATCCTGCTTTTGTTATTGCAGAGATTGGCTTAAATCATAATGGTGATATGCAGATTTGCAAACAACTCATCCATAAGGCAAAAGAAGCAGGAGCAGATGCTGTAAAGTTCCAAAAAAGAACTCCAGAAGTATGTACGCCTAGAGATCAATGGGATATTGTAAGGGAAACACCTTGGGGTACAATGACCTATATTGAATATAGACATAGAATTGAGTTTGGAGAAGAAGAGTATGCGGCTATTGATAAACTCTGCAAAGAACTCGATATTACTTGGTTTGCCTCATGTTGGGATGAAGAGTCTGTAGATTTTCTAGAACAGTTTAAACCTATGCTTTATAAAGCAGCATCTGCTTCCTTGACGGATATTGAATTGCTAAAAAAGAAAAAAAATACAGGAAAACCGCTGATTATTTCTACGGGTATGAGCTCAGAAGCAGAGATTAAATCAGCTGTGTCTGCTATTGGTATAGATAACCTCATGATCGCTCATGCGACCTCTACATATCCATGTAAGCCAGAAGAACTCAATCTAAATATGATTCATACCCTAGAATCTTGGTTTCCTGAAGCTATTATCGGCTATAGTGGACATGAAACTGGACTTGCCACTACTTTAGCCACTATTGCTTTAGGAGCTAAATTTATAGAGCGTCATTTTACTTTAGACCGTGCTATGTGGGGAAGTGATCAATCCGCTTCTGTAGAACCGGGTGGTTTTGAGAAAATGGTACGCGATATTCGAGATATAGAAGTTGCTCTTGGCGATGGCGTCAAAAGAGTTTATGAAAGTGAACTAGGACCTAAGAAAAAATTAAGAAGAATCTAACCATGTTCTTGCTAATCCCCGATTGGATTTCAGCATATTCCATTTCTGAATTTTCCTTGATCGGTACGATAATTATAGTTTCTTGGGCGATCTTAATGATCGTATTGGAGCAATTATACCCATATCAAAAAGACCTTAAAATTTTTAGAAGAGGTTTTTGGCTTGATTTAGTTTGGTACACACTGATTCAGAGTTATTTTCTTCAAATAGTTATTTTTGAGTGGATTATCAAACCAATTCGTCTATATGCATTTCCAGATGATCATGGATTAATATCACATTGGCCTTTTTGGGCAATCGTTTTATTTTTTTTGGTTACTCATGACTTCTATATATATTGGTTTCATAGACTTCAACATCAAATTGCTTTTTTTTGGCGTACTCATGAAGCGCATCATTCAGTAAGAGATGTGGATTGGTTGGCGGGAAGTCGATCACATTTTACTGAAATTCTAATCAATCAAACCATTGAGTTTTTGCCCATTTTTCTGCTTCTCGATGCTCATTCTGCCTCCTATATGGTAATCATCAAAGGCGTCATCGACGCGACATGGGGTATGTGGATACATGCCAATGTTGACGTTAGAAGTGGCAAACTACAATATTTCTTTAATGGTCCTGAGATGCATCAATGGCATCATGCGAATCATCACGAAGTTTTTTACAAGAATTTTTCAACTAAATTAGCTATTTGGGATTGGCTTTTTGGTACTGGATTTCTTCCGGGTCTTAAACCCTTGAGTTTTGATTTCATAAAGCCTAAGATTTATGGTTTGCCCTATGCTTATCCCAATGGATTTTTTTCTCAATTGATCTATGCCTTAGTTAGATACGACTTTTCCACTTTTGAAAACAAAACTCTTTATCGATACTTGTTACTTTTTCGTCAAAATTTTGTCAAAGGATTAGATAGCTTATTTTCTACTAAAATATATGACTTCTTATTTGACACAGAAAACAAAAAGTATGAACACGAAGATATATATTGCCATAATTGTGGCCAAAAAATGAAATATTATTATTTAAAAAATCAATTCACACAAAATTGTCAAAACTGTAATCCTTATGAAACTTTGGAAAAATTTAGCTAGTTTAATTATAATGCTCATCAGTTTCGGAGCATTTGCTCAGGAATTTTCATCAGAATTTACTGAAAAGTCCTTTTATAAACTCGGCAAACAAACTTCAATTAGAGTTAAGTTACCTAATCAAAACGAATCAAGATTCAAAAAAGTGGTCGCAAAATATCTTGAAGATAAAAAAGCGAGAAGAAACAAAGATTTTACGGAAAAAAATATGCTTTATTATCAAAGTTATCTCGATGTCAAATCTTCTAAGATTTATGATATCGCATGTCTTTTCCAGGATGAACGAGGGTTTATGGATTTTTATATAGCCTTGTTTGTAGATTCTCAAACCGTTACCGATCAAAGTCAATTGCTCACTGTAGGCAATAACTTTTATAACTTGTCTTATTATAATTTATACCAGGATTCTATTGAGGTATCAGAAGATAAACTTAAAAAAATGACAAAAGAACTCGAATCTACCAATAACAAAATTGAAAAACACAATAAAGCCATAGAAAATGCAAGTCAGGATACCAAAGATAGAATTAATGAAAATCAAAAATTAAGTAATAGATTATCTTCTGAAGAAGCTAAATTGCCTGGTGCAGAAGCCAAGTTTAACGATGCCAAAACTGTTTTTGACGCGATCAAAGCCGAAAGGCTTCCATTAGAAGCTTTGGCAAATGAAGTCAAGGATTTAGACAAACAAATCGATAGACTTGATAAAAACCTCAAAAACCTCAAAAAAGAGCCGGAACTCAATGCCAATATTATTCCACTTCAAGAAGAAGAGATCAAGAAACTAAGAAATGTTTTTGATCAAAAAAATAGAAGTTTCAAGACTACCGAAAAGTCTTTTAATGATCGGTTCAAATCAGCCGAGAAGAACTTCGATAAAGCAGAAAAAGAACTCAATGTCCTGAATAAAGAAATTAAAAATATCAAGAAAGATATTCAGAAAAATGATAAAAATGTATCTAAAAATTCCGATAAATCAGAAGATTTTAGCGATAATATAAAAGATTTAAGCGAGCGTTCGGTTTCTTTAACCAAAGAAATTCAAACCGAAAAAGTAGAAAACATGCGACTCAAAGCAGACCAAGCCAAATACATGCTATTCTAATCGAAGTCAAGACCAATTTTTTCGAGTGTTTTATCGTATATCCAAAAATATTTTTTGGTATCAAAAATGAATTGGTCAATGCTATGAATACCCTGAATTATTCTAACGGCATTTGTCATAAAAGCATAAGAAAAATTTGAAATTTCAGTGATATTAATGTCTTTTTCTGCTATAGTTAGTCCTAAATCATTTTGATTTTCTAAAAAGAAATCCCGCATTATTCCTTTTTTGCATCCAGAATGCAAACTTGGAGTCACAAAATCTCGTGCATTTTTACTGAAAAAAATATTGCCAAAAGTAGTCTCTACGACTTGTCCCAGAGAGTTTAAAATCAATGCTTGTGCTTTTCCTATTCGCTCTGCTTCTTGCTGCGCTCTGATGTAAAAATTTCTATTGATACCTTTGATTTGAGACAAATCCTGTGAAGGCAAGACTTCTTGATAGCTGATTAAGTCTAATTTGAAATTTTTGTTTAATATAGTATTTTTATTGATGCCTATTAGCTCATGATTGATGATTAGGGATTGCTCGGAACTCATTTCAAAGCTAAGATAAAGCCTATAGGTTTTCTGATCGTTTTTGATTAAATCATGTACGCTTAAAAATTCATAAATATCAAAATTTAAGCTAGAATTCCATAATAATCGAGCGTTTTTTTCAATTCTTAACTGATGATAAACGTGAAAAGGTATGGTGCCCTTCCATATCAAGATGCTTTCGTAAAACATTATTTTTTTTGATTATTTAGTTTATGGATTTCTACTTCTGTCCAAGCTAAGACGACGAAGAAGATAAAACCAATTTTTAAAGCTTCGATTAAATCATTAAACATCAGCAAAATTACTATAGCAGTTAGAATTCCAGAAAGCATAATAGCTATATTTTTTATATTTCTTTGATGAACTGCACGATGATATAAGGTCTCTATGCGCATAAATCCTCTATAAATCAATGCAATAAAGAGGATTAGACCTATAAGGCCGTGTTCTGCAAGTTGAAGTAAGAAATAATTGTGACACGTGATCCGCAGAGGATTATCACTGACCCAAGTTTGAAATTCATACGCTGAATAGGGCTTATAGCGGTGTACAAATTGATTGGAGCCAACGCCAAAAAAGAGATTGTCTTGACTCATCCGAATCACAGCTATCCACATGTTAAGCCGCTCCATAGAAGATACATCTTTTCCTTCAAAGGTTGCAGATACATGGTCTTTGAAATTATCATGCATCACTTTTTTATGATATTCTGTAGCAAACCTAAGATATCGAGCCTGCGTAAATAAAAAAATCACAGCAATGCCTAGAACCATAATTATAGTCAAAAAAAACTTGCTCATCAATTTATATCGTATTAAGAAAATACTCGCTAAACTTCCAAACAAAGCCAGATAACTCGCCCTAGTATAAGAAAAATAAATGCCTAAAATAGAAATTACAGTCAGTATCCAAAGGACATATCGACCTAGATGCCCTTTTTTACTTAATTGAATCTGATAAAGGAGCATACAAACAGAAATATTAAGCACACTTGAATAGATAACGTGGTTTTCATAAAATGGCTTAGCAAATTTATTAGCCATTTCAAATGAAAATTGCCCTAGAATAGTTTTTGAAAAGCTGACTAAGAGCGTAATGGCGTAAAAAAACAAAAATCCTTGCATAATTCTGTTTTGGTCTGAGTGTCGATATGCAAAAGCCCAAAACCCTATAAATCCAGGGATAATATACCAAGATTTTGCCAAGAGAAATTTAAAACTAGTTAGCGGTATCCCTTGATATATATCACAAACGACATACCAAACAAAACTCAGAGATAGTAAAATAAAGGTTTGGTTTTGCCACGCATCCTTGACATAAGGGGCTTTGGTGAATAAAGAGATATAGATTAAGCTAACACTTAGCAAGATTAAAATAGGTTCTGCCGGAAAATCTATTGCAAAACTATTACTGAAGTCAACTTGAATAGTCAAAGGCAAACACCACCATAGCAATACCCAAAAAAAACGCATATCTAAAATCCAGAGCACACTTATTAAGCCTAAAAAACTTAATCCAACCATAGATATTGTTTCAGTCCATAAGCCTAGCCAATAAATCAATACACTTATGCTGAGCAACCCCAAAAATAGTATATTGATTGAGTTAGCTTTAAGTAACCATTTAGAAATTTTTCTTAACATCTGATTTAGTCTCCAAATAACGATATTGATGTATTATCAAAAGCCCTATTAACAGTATAGCCCATACACCTAAGATAGATAAGGTCACTATCAACCATCGAATAGGTTTTGATTTCTTCTCTGCAGGCATGGCTTTTTGTAAAATAGTCAAAGATGAAATATTGGAAATATTTGAGGTTCTATATTGTGCTACAATTTGCGTCAATTCTTGGATATTTTGCTCGAGCGCTTGAATTTGAATTCCAGATTTTTTAGTTATCTTTAAGCTATCTAGGCTCATTTCTTGAAGATTTAGCTCTCTTTCAAGTTGATTAATAGTAGTGATTTTAGATTGAATTACAGGCTCTATAGACATTTTGTCTATTCGATCTACAATGTCGTTTAGCATTGTAGCAGCGAGCTCTCTATCCGTATCATAAATAGCCAATTCTATAGCATCACGTTCATTTTTGAAGGCACTATAATTTTCTTTGAGTTCTTTTTTTACTTTAGTTCTCAAATACCTAGTGTTTGGGCTGTAGTTATAGTGATTGGCTAAATCATATTTATTGATTAAATAATCCAGCGTTTCTTCGGAAGTTGCAAAAGAAAGCAATCGATTTGCATCGTATTTATTGCCGAAATAAGAAAAATCTTGCTGATTATTTTCTTTTCCAAAAATAGTAGATTTATCCCAAAGCGTTAGATTGTTGGGATATACGACTGCTTGGGATAAGTAATACTCTGGCAAAATCAAAGAGACAATACTCGATATCACTATGGTGATAATAGTCACTATCAACCATGTTTTTTTAAATTGAACCACCAAATAGTATAGGTCAATAAATTGATAGTCGTATAATGGTTTAACAGGGATTTTAGAAAAACTCATATTAGATTTTGGTTCAAATATAATTATTTTTTTTGAATTCACTTGATTTACTGCAACATAGATTTTTTTCATTTGGTTTAAAAATAAATTCTTATCTTTGCAAACTTATTTTTTAAACAATTCAAAATTTAACTAACTTTTAATTCATTTTTAAGTTATGGCTACAAAAATCAGATTACAAAGACACGGTCGAAGCAAAAGACCATTTTACTACATTGTAGTAGCTTCCTCTAGAACCAAAAGAGACGGACAATTCATTGACAAAATAGGTACCTATAATCCTTTGACGGTGCCTGCTACTATCGAACTCAATTTTGAGAAAGCATGTCAGTGGATTCTTACCGGTGCAGAGCCTACAGACACTTGCAAAAGAATACTTTCTTACAAAGGTGTTTTGTATTATAAACATTTAATGAGAGGACTTAGAAAAGGTGCTTTGACTCAAGAGCAAGTGGACGCCAAAGTCAAAGAATGGATTGAACAAAAAGAAAATTCAATCAAAAATAGAGAAGACAATCTATCTAAAGATAAAGCTGCAAAAGCAAAAGAAAAAGCAGAATTTGAAGCACAAAAACGTAAAAAGTACGAAGAAATGTTATCTGCTAAACTAGCCGGAGATTCAGGAGAGTCTTCTGAAGCTGATGTAGTATCCGAGGCGCCTTCTGAAGAAGCTCAAACCGAAACAACAGAAGCATCGGAGGCTCCTGTAGAATAAAAACAACCAAAAAGACTTTTCATTGGATATTAAATTTATAGCCGTTGGAAAAAGTCTCAAAACTAAAGGTGTCAAAGGCGAAGTTTTAGTGGATTTTTATTATCCCATATTACAAATGCCTAAATCCTTGTTTTATCGTTTTGATAATCAATTTAAGCCATTTCTCGTTAAATCAGTGATTCCTTATGAACAGATATGGCTTTTTCAATTTGAATCTATAAATTCTAAAGAAAGCGCCGTTAAACTAAGCGATAGAGAAGTGTATATTCCTGAGCGCAATATGGAGCAAAATTTCAAAACCCCAATACCTTGGGATACCCTTGGTTTTCAAGTTTATCGAAAAGGAGAATTATCCGGTATTATTTCAGAATTTCAAACAATTGCTACCCAAAACTTATGGATCATACATCATCATGATGAGTCGTATATGATACCAATTCATGAAGATTTTATTGTGGAAATTAATCGAGAAACCAAACAAATCTATTTAGATTTCCCTGAAGAATTGATTTCCCTAAATCAATTGAATTTTCAAGATATACCTGATGATGAGGATTGATATAATCTCCGCTGTGCCTGAATTAATGAGCTCATTTCTCAGTCACTCTATCGTTAAACGCGCCATTAATAATGCTTTAGTAGAAATTCATTTTCATGACCTAAGAGCTTTTGGCATTGGCAAATTCAACAAAATCGATGATTATCCTTACGGTGGAGAATCAGGAATGATACTTAGTTGTGAACCTTTGGCGAAATGTATTTCGTCGCTCAGAGATCAATTTGACTATGATGAAATTATTTATCTGACACCTGACGCCCAAGTGCTCAAACAAGCTGAAGTAAATAGACTAAGTCTTAAAACCAATCTTATGATGATTTGTGGTCATTACAAAGGAATAGACCAAAGAATTCGGGATGAATTCGTTACTCTTGAAATTTCCATTGGAGACTATGTCCTCAGTGGTGGCGAAATAGCGGCCTGCGTTTTGACCGATTCTATTATTCGCTTGATTCCTGGAGCTTTAGGTGATGAAATGTCTGCGCTATCTGATAGTTTCCAAGACAGTCTTCTGTCGTATCCAGTTTATACTAGGCCTAAGGTCTGGAGAGATAGAGAAGTCCCAGAAGTGCTGCTCAGCGGTGATCATAAGAAAATTGATGCTTGGCGTCATGAAAAAGCTTTAGAAAAGACGAAGCAAATTCGACCAGATTTATTAGGTTGAATTAATAATTTTTAATTTTATTTTATTCTAAAGGTATTATACTTGCTGTAAATTTTAATAGTGAAAAAATTTTTATTGTTTATCGTTTTGAATATTCAAGTTGTCCTACATGCGCAGCATGAAGGATATTATTACAATCCATTTGGTAAACAAAGTCTAATTTTATCGCTGAAATATTTAATGTTTGATACCCTTGTCGAAGACAATAGTTCTGAAAAAGTTATTTTTGTAGCACCAATTACTCAAGTTAACGATTCATTTGTGAGTTTTGAAGTCAAAGATATACCTAGGCTTCATGCATACACTGCTTATTTACCTCAAATCCCCAAAGACCATTTTCTTTTATTAATGAATTTAGATTTAGTGAATGAATTGCGTTTTTCTTTCCCGGAGCCTTTTAAACAGCAAGCTATGTTTTATTTCAGAGACTTTTTCTCTGGAAATGCTACTACTTCATTTATTCTTCCCAAAAAAGATAAAGATTTTATCTTGCTTCAGCTCCATAAGGCCCTACTTGACCAAGATAAGATTGAATATGTGACCCATTCTATTCATTTAGAGCCTCAAGAGAATATTTTGTTTTTATATAGAAATCCTATGATTCCTAAAAAATTTGATAAATTTTTACCGGGACAGCCTCTAACGCTTGATTCTTCCATATTTAAGCTCAATCTGACTTTTTTTCAAAACAAAGTAACCCTTAGTGCTGAGAACTTAATAGATTTAGAAGAAAATATGAAAACTATTTTAGAAACGCAAAGTCATAAACCTTTGTTTTATAAGCTACATAAACGAATTAATCAATATCGATATACCTTGGATGGTAGACTTCATTTAAAATCTGTAGTCGATTCCTTTTATAATTTTCCAGAATTTGAGCTCGACCAACCAGAAGACACCAGTGGGTTTAACTCCTTGTCCTTCAAGCTTAAGCCTCTAATTGAAAAGGGTTTGATTCAAAGTTTTTATCCGATTTTTAAATTAAAAGTTGATGAAAACATTAATTTTACTAAATTTGATTCTTTAGTAAGAGCCAAAATTATAGAATCTGACTTTCGTGTCTTAGAATCTAATGAAAAAAATCAAACAATAGCACTTAATTTTGGGAAAACCGGTCGAATTTTAATGCTGAAGCTTTTTCCAAAAGGAGAAATCAAAACCTATGTACAGTTTCCTTATCATGATAGACAAATCAATACGAGTGAACTCATAATCTCTATTTTCAAAGAATTTCTAGAATTTAACCCATGACTCAATTCATCGCAATTACAGGCCCTGAATCTACAGGGAAGTCAACTTTAGCTCAATTTCTGAGTCAATACTATCAAACCTATTTCTTACCTGAATATGCGAGGGAATACTTGCAGGATATAAAGCTAGATTACACCAAAGAAGATGTTTTGAAGATAGCCGAAATACAGAACGAAAGGGAAGATAAGTTTAGAAATTTTTGTCGAGAAAAAGAATTGAAATATGCTTTTTTCGATACGACTTTGGTAAATCTATATGTTTGGATGAAATTCGCGAATATAGCAATTCCATCTTGGGTGATAAGTGCTATCGAAGCCTATGATTTTCGTCAGTTTCTACTCCTATCGCCTGATATTCCATGGCAAGATGATGGATTTAGAAATTTACCAAATCATAGAGAGATAATCTTTGACCTTTTTCAAGAAACTTTGACTCAATTTAATTTCGGCTTTCGTATAATCAAAGGAGAAAACGAACAAAGAAATATTGAGGCATTAAACGCTATAGAAAAATATTGATTTTTTATTTTTTTCGTTATATTTGTAAAAAAATATATTATCATGAAAAATTGGATTATACTATTAATTTTTCTATTTCATAGTACACTCTTTGCTCAAGGCCTTTCTTGTGGTACTGATGAATTATGGCATAATAGAGCACTGACCGATCCGAATTTTCTCAATATCAAACGGGATTATGATTTGAATTATAAAAAATTTATGACTTCAAACATCAATCAATCTAATGCCCTTAGAATAATCAATAATAACGATACTACCTATGAAATACCTGTTGTGTTTCATGTGATTCATACCGGTCAGGGATTAGGTACGTCGGAGAATCCTTCAGATGCCATGATTCAAGATTATTTATTGAAACTTAATCAAGTATTTTTAGCTAATTATCCTGGAAGACCCACAACATCATCTGGTGGCGTTAAATTTCCTATTCAGTTTGTATTAGCCAAAAGAACTCCTAGTTGTCAATCTACCAATGGAATAGTTCGATTTAATGCATCTACTGTACCCAATTATCCTGCTGATGGGGTTAATATTGGACCGACATCATTAGGGATCCAGGATTCTACCTTAAAAAATCTTAGTAGATGGGATCCGACAAGATATATGAATGTATGGATTGTAACAAAGATTACAGGTACAACTTCTGGTGGTGGGGGAGTAGCAGGCTATGCTTATTTCCCAGGTGCTTCCAATAATGTAGATGGAATTGTATTGGCACATAACCAAGTTAATTGGGCTTTTGCTCATGAAGTTGGTCATTATTTTGGTTTGTATCATACATTTGAAGATTCAGATGGTTCTACTTGCCCTCCAAATAATGATTGTTTACTCGATGGAGATAGAGTTTGTGATACAGACCCTCATATTTTACCTACTGGATGTCCTACCAATACTAATTCATGTACTAATTCTAGTTTAATCCCTGTTACGTATAATTATATGAATTATTCGAGTTGTCCAGATAGATTTACTGTGGGACAGCGTGAAAGAACGATGTATGGTTTATTACTCAATAGAGCGTCTTTGGTTAACTCTTTAGGCGTTTTACCGCCCACGGCTTCTAATTTAACCAATCTTGCTTCGCCGACGCTTGCTTCTTGCAATCCTTCTTCAGCACCAATTCCATCAAACGCCTATTCTTCTATGGGTGTAGGCAATGTTATTCTAAACAATTTAAATTATGGGAGTTCCAATGTATGGCTCGATGGAGCAGTCTATATAGACAATACTCAAAATAGATGCGATCAATATCAGCAATATGCGCAACTATATTTTTCTACGCCTTACAGTTTAAAAGTAAGCAGTACCGGAAATAATGCAAAGATAAGTGCTTGGATTGATTTTGATAATAATGGTATTTTCAACAATACAGAGCGAGTTTTAAATGTTACCGGTATAAACAAAGATGAATATGCTAGTTCCAATAACTTCTTTGTCCCTGCTACTACTCAAAAAAACATTCCTTTAAGGATGCGTGTAGTAGCGGTTTCTTCTACTTCTTCGATTAATCCTTGTGAAATGCATAATAATTATCAAGGTCAGACCGAAGATTTTATCGTAGTGGTTTCAGACACTACCGTACCTAAATTGGTTATTAAAAATAACGATACCGCTATATGCCTTGGAGATAGTATAGTGCTAAACTTAGGAGGCATGAAAAATTACACTTTTTCACCTTTTAATTCAGTTCGCATTATAAATGATTCTACTTTTTCACTTAAACCCACTTCCAATACAGTTTATACTATTATTGGTACTACTGGGGTTTATGCAGATACAGGTCAATACACAGTATCGTTCTTAACTGCTCCTAGCTTTAATATTAGTGGATCTAATAAATTTTGTAAAGGCGATTCTACAGTTTTGACATTTGTCGGTATTGATTCTGTTTATCTGCAGCAGACTTATCAAGGAATTTCTATTTTAAATGCTAATCGAGTTGTCTTTAAGCCCAATACGGTTCAAAATCCTTATTTAATGACCTTGAAAAAAGCAAATTTTTGTCCAATTAGAAATTATGAAGTTAACATAAATGCCTTAGATACTATAAGACCTTCTTTGTCCGTTAGTAGGATGTCAACTATTTGTTTGGGTGATACGTTAAAAGTTACTGAATCAAAACTTTCTTCAAAAAATTGGTCACCTACTACTAATTTCCAAGCAGTTAATGATTCAACTTTTTATTTTTTTCCAGTTCAGAATACGCAATATATTTTAAGTTCTTTAGATACAAATATTTGTCCTAGAGTTCGTGATACTTTGAGTATTCAAGTTTCACAAAAGCCAAGGGTAAGGGTCAATGGAATTAATACAATTTGTATTGGTGACTCTACGGTATTAACGGCTCAAGGTGCTTCATCCTATACTTGGTCACCGACTAATAGGATTTTTAGTGTTGTAAATAATAGAGTCGTAGCTATTCCCGATACATCTACTACATTTAAAGTTATAGGTAATATTGGAAATTGTGTTGATAGTACTTTTTTTAATATCACAGTAGGGCAGAATAATAACAAAGTAAAAATACTTGGTAAAGCTTTTGGATGCCAAAACGAACGAATTGTACTTAGAGTAGATAAATCAGGAACTAATCTATGGTCTCCTTCAAATCTTTTATTTCCACTAGTAGGCGATAGTTCACGAGTTACCTTGTTTTCATCGAGTAAGGTTTTCGTAGAAAATAATGAATTAGGATGTATTAGTAGAGACACATTTTCTATTCAAATGATTCCTGGGCCTGATATTGAAATCAATCAAGATAAAAATGCTATATGTGAAGGCGATACCGTTAATCTATCTGCTAATACTTCTGCAATATCTTTTACTTGGTCTCCTAGTTATAACATAGTATCATCAGGTATCAATTCAGTTAGAGTATTTCCTCAGATAAGTACTACTTATCAGTTAATTGCAAGGTCTGCTCAAGGATGTGTTTCATCAAAAACAGCTTTTGTAGAAGTCTATCCAAAACCAAAAATTCTCACCACTCCTTCATCCATTACATTAAATACTAGACAAACCATTAGTATTTCTGCTTCAGGCGCAAATACTTACGAATGGTCCCCGAGTTTGTATGTTCAGAATTCCATTACTTCCAACCCTTTATTGATTAATCCTGACTCCTCAATAAGATATAGAGTTATTGGAAGGTCATCGCAAGGATGTATCGATACGAGCTATGTCTCTATCACAGTCAAAAGAAATTCTTTGGGTATTGATGAAAATAGTAATCAAATAAGTTTCTATCCTAATCCAATGTCGGATAAACTCACCTGTAAATTTGATCATATAGCTGTACAAAGAAACCTTGATTTTTTCGATATTTCAGGGAAATTAATCTTAGCGATAAATGCAACGGAAATGGAAAATTATATAGATGTAAGTCTTCTTAGCAAAGGCGTTTATTTTGTCAAAGTATATGAAGATCAAGCCCTTATTCATGAAATTGAATTGTTAAAAAAATAGCATAAAAAATTTCCTTATCAATTAAAAAAAAATATATTAGCTTTGCAGCGGGCAAGTCTTGTACGACCAGCTCCTGTTGAATCCCCCAGAATAGGAATATAGCAAGGGTAGATGGTTGTAGCGGTGTGATATAAGTAACTTGCCTTTTTTTTGTTTGCTTATGAAGCTTATTAATATATTAGATGGTTTGGGTGCGTATTTGGAAATGATTTTCCGAATGTTTGTTAAACCTCAAAAATATTCCATGTTTTTTAGGGAGGTCTTTCGTCAGATGTATGATATTGGCATTGGTTCTTTTGGAATTATATCTATAGTAAGTCTTTTTATTGGAGCTGTTACTTCAGTTCAGTTTGGAAACAAACTTATGAACTTAGGTATTATTCCTATGTGGTGGATGGGAGGAATGGTAAGAGATACGGTGATTTTAGAAATGGCACCTACTATTACAGGTTTGCTTTTGGCAGGAAAAGTGGGTTCTAACATTGCTTCAGAAATCGGTACTATGAGAATTTCAGAGCAAATTGATGCCATGGAAATCATGGGGGTCAATACTTATTCTTTTTTAATCGCGCCAAAAGTATTAGGTGCCGTGCTTATTGTACCTGCACTTACGACCCTTGGAATGTTTATTGGAATTATAGGAGGTATGATATCGGGAGTTTTAGGAGGATACTTTGGGCAAGACGAATATATTTATGGATTACAAGATGATTTTAATGGTCGTTATATGCTTATTATGTTTATTAAGTCTTTCGTTTTTCCTTTTTTAATTTCTTCGATTGCTTCATTCAAAGGATATTATGTCAAAGGAGGCGCACTAGAGCTTGGCAAATCTAGTACTGACGCAGTAGTCTTGAGTTCTATAGCAATAGTGTTTTTTAATTTTTTTATCGCCTATTTCCTTTTGTAAATTATGATTGAAGTTATCGGCATTGAGAAATCATTTCAAGCACAGCGCGTTTTAAAAGGTATAGATGTGACTTTCGAAAAAGGTCAGTGCAACTTGATTATAGGGAAAAGTGGAGCAGGGAAGACCGTGTTTATGAGTTGCTTAGTTGGGTTGATTCAGCCAGATAATGGTCAAATACTTTTTGATAATCGAGATATAGTCAAGATGAATCACACCGAAAAATCTGATTTGAGAAGAGAAGTCGGCATGCTGTTCCAAAAGAATGCACTTTTTGATTCGATGACGATAGAAGAAAATGTTAGGTTTCCTTTAGATATGTTTACCAATATGTCTGCTTTTGAAAAAAAAGAACGTGTTGACTTTTGTCTTCAACGTGTAAGTTTGATGGGTGCTAATGATAAATATCCTTCAGAGATTTCAGGTGGTATGATGAAACGGGTCGCCTTAGCTAGAGCCATAGTTTTAAATCCAAAATATCTCTTTTGTGATGAGCCAAACTCTGGATTGGATCCGCAAACAGCGATTGTCATCGATAATCTGATTAAAGAAATTACTTATGAGTTCAATATCACCACAGTCGTGGTATCTCACGATATGAATTCGGTGATTGAAATCGGTGATTACATCAATTTTATATACCAAGGCGAGTTGTGGTGGAAAGGCGATAAGAAGGAAATTTTAAAAACTCAAAATGATGAGTTGAACAATTTCGTTTTTCCATCAGAATTCATGAAGGAAATCAAAGAAGTGCTCCGTGAGGGACGCGGCTAATGCCTGATTTGATTGATCAGTCTTTTACAAAAACTTTTGCCAGTGGATCGAAGAGGTAGACATATTTGGTCGCCAGTTCTGTGCATTGATAGCGTTTTCGCAGTTGTTCTCCTTTTTTGAAAACCTTTTTATCTCTTCCATAGATAAATATGGTTCCGATGGGCAAGTCATCTAAAATTCTTGTATACGGCCCCATTCGATCGTATTTAGTAAGTGCTTTGAATAGATGAAAGTCGCTGTGCGTTGTAGCTCCAGGGTCCATCATGTATCGCTTCAGGGGCACTTCAATATCTTCGGGGAATATGCCCTTATTGAAAAAAGGTCGCATCACGAATTTGAAAGAGTCTTTCCACTCTTGCCCGT
>JALOMB010000005.1 GCA_025455685.1 Chitinophagales bacterium
GGCCAACCTTTGAGGTCTTCATGAACCAATCTTGGTAATTTGAGTAAATTTCTTCGTGATAAAAATACTAGGGTAGCGATAAATGCTAAAAGAGATAAGACTTCCACCCAGTTAACCAAAGCAGTATAGGCAAAGCTTAGCCATGAATCAGATACCGCATGAAATACAATCCTGTGTCTATCGAGTAGGCCGTCCAAAATCATTTCTATGAGTTCAATCTGAGTAAATATAAAAGCAGCATAGACAAAGAAATGAAACACTGCTGCAATAGGTCTTTGAAACATTTTCTTTTGACCTAGAGAAAAAAGCAATAGGTTTTTGATTCTTTGGGATACAGAATTTTGTAGAACGTAGGGTTGACCTAATCGAATATTGGCGTAGATTTGTGTATATCGCTTGAAGGCAAAGAAAGCGGTAATGCCTGATAAAATCAAAAAAACTAAGCTAGAAATCATAAGTAATATTTAGAATTTATCGAATTATCCTTCTAGCTCTTTGGCTAAAACCAACTCATTTCTATTTTCGAAATCGTCATCGACACCAAATTTTCCTTCTTTTTTTCGAATAATTCTAGAAAACAAATCGTAACGGTCTTGTGTAAGAAATTCAAAGAACAATTTAAACCATGAAGTATGATGAACTAAGGTTTGGTAGTATTCTGGGGCAATTTCACGAAGCATAGGTAATTTATACCAAGATACATAAGGAAAATCATGATGTTCATTGTGGTAACCTACATTGAGGCTAGGATAATTCAAAGAGCCTGAATAATTAAAACTTTCTTGGGGATTGCCTTCAGGTGTATAATGTTCCTGAATCCAACGCGCCCCAAGGGGATGAAGCCCTATTGAAAACACAAAACTCATAAATAAGTAAAAAACAGCATTAATTCCAAATGCCTTAGTCAAAAATATAGCGTAAAGTAGATTAAAGGCCAAATTAACAAAAATCCAGGGATTCCACATGTTGATTTTTTTTAATCTAAGCGGTCTCAAAGCTTGGACAATAGGAAAAAATAGTAGCCAAAGAACTTTGAAAAAGAAATTGTTTTTGACTATTCTAGCTTCCTTGTAGTAAGGAATATCTGCGTCAAATTCATAGTCTCCTTGATGTGCATGATGACGCAAATGATAGACTTTGAAGCCTTCGGAAGAAGGGAAAATGTTGACTAAATCCACAAGACAGCCCGCAAATCGATTAAGAATTTTAGGACCCAAAATGAGATTGTGGCAGGCTTCATGAATGATGACAAATGTAGCGTGATTAAAAAAAGCACCGACGACATAGGCTAAAATAAGGGCAGCCCACCAAGCCTTAGCAAAGCCTGCTATACCTAGAAATGAAGCTAAAGCGGTTTGAAACAAGACAATAAGTAAGATAACCAAAAGGGTTCTGGGCTCTGCACCGTAGAGTTCTTTTATATTTGGATATTTCTGAAGCATGGCTTTGGCTCTCATAGGATGAGGCTGATTAGCTTCGCTATAATAAAAATCTTGTTTTGCTTGCATATAAAAATTATTCTGATTTAGTTTCTGAATCTTCTTCTCCTTTTTTCCTTTTGATAATATCAAATACCAAAAAAGAAGAGGGATAAGCTCTAGAAATGCTCTTTAAGTCTGCACGAGCTTCTTGTTCATCTTGATAGTCTCCTACTTTTACTTTGTAATAGGGCTGTACATAACTCGTATAGCAACGTATATGAGGAAATTTATTGTAAAAATTACTTTTGGCTGTCAAAGCCTCATTTTTATCGGTTGTATTGAAAATTTGTATCCGATATCCTTGTGTAATAGGTTTTTCTTTGATTATCATCTTGTGTTTGGTCATTAGCTCCATGACGTCACTATGATCTACGATTTCCATA
Organism: Chitinophagales bacterium; assembly: GCA_025455685.1. GTDB lineage: Bacteria > Bacteroidota > Bacteroidia > Chitinophagales > JADJOU01 > JALOMB01. The sequence goes on from JALOMB010000005.1 coordinate 1,865, forward strand.
GTCGAAGCTGATGAAATTGGAGATACTGTCTGTGCTAGAAGCATATTACCCATGAAATTGACCCATAGTAAAATCATCCATTTATTCATGAATCTATTTTTTTTAATTGGACTGTAATTTTATTCATAAGTTATAAGTGCAAAAATAATATTTTTTTTTTAAATGATAAAACTATCAAGGACTTAGTCTAAAAATGTTAAAACTATTATTTTCCTTTAGTTCGTAGCAAAGTCTATCGTGAAGTCTGAATTTTCCACCTTGCCAAAATTCAAAATATAAAACTTCAAGCCAATAACCTCCCCAGCGATCCGGATAAGGAATGTCCGTTAGTAGCTCAGCCGCTTGTTTGGCTTGAATTAGTTCATTGTAATCAATTCGGGAACTCTGATGTGATATAAATGCGGAGCGACGACTTTCGATAGGACGAGATAAAAAATAATCTTGGCTCAACTTAACAGGCACACGTGTCGCTATGGCTTTCATTCTAATCTGTCTCTGTAGCGATGGCCAAAAGAAATTCACTGCTACTTTAGGATTTAACTCGATTTCTCTGCCTTTTTGACTTGAATAATCCGTAAAAAAAAGGAGTTTTTGACTCTCGATAGATTTGAGCAACACCACACGGGAACTAGGCTGACCGGAAGTATCACTAGTAGAAATAACCATAGCATTGAAATCTACAATTTCAGCTTTTTCTGCATCCATGAGCCATTGAGACAGCAAATCCCAAGGAGATTTGGGCAAATCCGATTCTGACAAACTCAATAGGCCATAATCGCTTCTAAGGTCTTTTAAATCCAATCTATTAATTTTTAATTAAAAATAACGCGAATATATTTTTCATATGTTTGTGAACTTTTGGTAAACATTATAAATCGATATCTAATAGCGTGATTAAATTTAAGTCCTGAGTTTGCAGGAAAATCGACTTTGTCACTTATTTCACGTTGATTCGAAGGATTTTCGAAAGTATGTGTGCGTACATATTTTTCTAAGGAATGATTGTATTGATTTTGATTCGTTGAGTCTATTTGATAGAAGATTTGTAAGGAATCTACACTACTGCTTGCTCTAAGAACTAATCGATAAGGAAACGAATTGCCTAATTTGAGATAAGAAATATCTTGGGTAGGTTCCAAAAGATTAATTGGCGCAGTATACACTGTGGTTGGTGTTTCCCGCTCACAGGAGTTAAAAGAACTGACTAGAATAGTAAACAAGAATAAACGAAAATAAAACGAAAATTTTGAAAACATAGGTAATATTTTTAGAAATGAGGACATAAAGTCGAAGACGGCTTATAAAATTGATCTACTTCGCCAAAAAGCCAATTTAACGTAAGTTCTAGCGCGCCAAAGCTTCCATTAAATCGAGATAAAGCACTAGAAGATAAATCATAACTCAGTTGCGCTTTCATATTATTAAATTGTATGCCTGCTGAAGGGATAAAGGCATCATTAACTCGATATCTCAGACCTAAAAGCAAATGTAAATCCTCTTGAATTTCATTTTGAAAATTAAACCCAATATTGAGCATTTTCGCTTGACCTTGCAGCATATAAATAGCAGATGGGTTTATTTTGCGTAATTCATCTAGCTGAATTTGTGCTCCTAAAACTAGATTTAATCTTTGAGGAAGCGAATTCTGAGCGTCGATTCGGTTAAAAATATCTGTTGGATTATTGAAATGATAGAGCGAAAAGCCTGCAATATAGCCAAAATTATCGCTTACTTGATGAGTGAAAACAGTTCCTAAATTCATGCTGACGCTCAATCCCGATAAGCCATCAGGAAGGTTTTCTAGATTAGGAATACTTGGATTGAAGCCAAAACCTTCGACCTGCGTTTCAAACAATAAATCATTGATGAAGCTCCTTCTAGATTTGAGGCCGATTTGAAATCCAAATCTAAGATAGGCAGCATGATAAGGATCCAAACTCTGCGCATAACTCGAAGACAAAACAATATCTTGCATTGTCATAGAGGAAGCACCGCCAATATCTGATTTAGCATACAAACCTAGGTGTAATTGATTGTTTTGTAATAATTCAGGAAAAATCCTATGTTCTAAACTAGCTGCAAATGACTGATAAACTCCTTTGAAAGCAGAATTTGGTATGGAAAACTGCTGATTTCTAGCTGCAAGGGTTACTCGAGTCAACCCATCATAACTTCCTTGAAGTGCAGGATTGAGCAATAAAGGAAAATTTAAGGCTTGGGAAAAATGCGCGTCCTGACCTAAAAAGATTTTAGTCGAAAAAAAAAACCAAAGAGTCAAGATACGCGTCATATCGAGCTTAAAAAGAATTTTTGAAGTTGATGTATTCTTGGTCTACACCCGCTGGAACTTTAGTAACATTGCAGCCTGTAGCGGCTTGCGCTTTAGCATTGATATTCGATACGCGATTGTCTGGATTAGGGTGAGTTGAGAGAAACTCAGGAACTCCTGGAGTTTGATTGTTATCAATCATTTTTTGAAAGAAATTCGCTGCTCCATTATGCTGATAAGTCGTGGGACAGAGATATTCTACGGACATATTGTCGGACTCTGTCTCTGCATCTCTACCATATTTCAGAGAACCCATATTAGTTAAAATTCCGGCGATTTGAGCGGCACCACCACCTACAGTCCCACCTATAATGCCGAGTAATAACTCTATACCCATTTGACTCGTGAGTTGTTTGCCAGAATGTCTTTTGTCGGCATGAGCAATTTCATGACCCATAACGCCTGCGAGCGAAGAGCCATTATCTAAATATTTAATTAAGCCCGTATAAACGAAAATATAACCACCAGGCGTACAGAAAGCATTTAAAGTAGGATCATCGATTAAGGTAACCTCCCAAGGGAATCTGTCTTTGTATTCTACTTTGCCTGAATTCAGGATTTGTTTAGTCATATTATCTATGTAGGCATATTTAGCAGCATTTGTGGTATTTCTAGCCAAAATTTTTGCTCCATATTGTGAATAAACCTGATCTCTTGTTTGTTTACCTAAATTAATCTCATCATCTATGGTAAGTAGATTGATTTTATTGCAACTCGAAAAAAGGCCTATGGAAAGGATAATTAAAAAAGAAAAAAAGAAATTTTTATACATGATATTAAATTTTTTAAGATTGATTTACCACAAAAATAGTATTTTTATTTCAAAATTATATTTTTTTTGATACAGACAAATTTTGCTTTTGAATTTTCAAGTGTTTTAATGACTTTTACAGAGTTTCTAAGCACAATATATAACGAAAAAAAAGGCCAGAAATTTTGGTTAGTCGACAAACAACTCCAAAAAGCTGCATATAAACCCTGGATAAATGAGGATTTTGAATTTTTTGATTTTTCAGAAAATCAAAAAACCTTAGCGGGACTAGAAAAAATTTTTGACCTTTTGGACCAAAAAAAAATCAGAAAAGATGCTTTACTCATTGGAGTTGGCGGTGGTGCGATGAGTGATTTATTAGGTTTAGCTTCTAGTCTGTATAGTCGAGGTATATCACTTGCCCTAATGCCTTCCACTACGCTTTCAGCTGTAGATGCAGCAATTGGTGGTAAAAATGGCCTTAATTTCAAAGGCAAAAAAAATCAAATCGGCTTGATTCGACCTGCAGATTATACAATCATCGACATGGCTTTGCTAAAAACGCAACCTGAAGAGTTATTTTATCAAGGATTCAGCGAAATCATCAAATATGCCTTGATTCATTCCTCTGAAATTTTTGATTTACTCACACAAAACACCGCTCATAGCTTTTATCTAGATTTGGATTTGAGTCAGCATTTATTTACATTATGTGCTCAAGCTAAACTCGACATCGTATCTCAAGATTTATTTGACACAAATATTCGCAAGCACTTAAACTTTGGACATAGCCTAGGACATGCCTTAGAACTACATTACACGTTCAGTCATGCTGATGCTGTGGGTTTGGGCATGATATTTTCCTTATATATCAGTGAAATATATCTCGATTTAGAAAAAACGCATCGTATTACATTAAAGCAACTTTTAGATAAATTCAAGATTAAATCCCATTTTCCAGATTCATTTCATGAGGATATACCCGAGATCATTTCTAAAATAAACTATGACAAGAAAAATACGGCTACTCATTTAGATTTTATCGCCTTAGAAGCGCATTATAAACCTAAGATAATTAGACTAACGCTCGATAAAATTTCAAAACATTTAAGTAAATTTAGTCATGAATATTCGATTTAAGGCACCAGCTGAGCAAGTAATGATTTCAGATAGTTTTTCGAGCAAAAGTTATACACAACGAGCTCTAATGCTTAGTCTTCTCGCAGAAGGAACTACCAAAATACTTCAAATAGGACAAAGTGCTGATGAAATAGCCGCTCAAAAGATCGTGCATCATTTCGCACAACGATTCAAGCGATTTAATGGAAATAGTTTAGAAATCACATATGCTAACAAACAAAGTACTTACCTCTTTGATACTACACAACTCCATATAGGCGAATCAGGATTTTTAGCTCGTAGTTTGCCTTTTTTCCTTGCGCTAGGTTACGAAAATTTCGAATTAATCGCGGAGAAAACATTAAAAAATAGAGACATGTCAGATTTTGGCAAATTTCTAGAAGATTTCGGGTTTTTATGTCATTTTGAAGCAGATAAATTTCCTTTGACTATTTATCCGAAACCTATTGATTTTAGATCATTTCACCAAAAAACCATTTCGAGCTATGCTTCAAGTCAATATATATCAGGCTTACTTATGATGCTTGCCATGAAGACTGATGTATCGCTCGCCTTAAAAATAGAAAGCGTATCTTATCCTTATATAGAAATGACGCTACATATGATTTCCGAGTTTGGAGGTCAAATGGAAACTAAAGATGAGGTCTTATGGATACATCCACCTAAGCTAAAGTCCGAAAGAACTGTAGTGATAGAAAATGATTGGAGTTCAGCTAGTTTTTGGATAGTTTTGAGCGTAGTCCTAGGTGAGGGTTCCCTCACGGGACTAAATCCAAACAGCTTGCAGAGCGATAAAGCAATTTTGAACCTGCTCGATCAAATTTCAGTAAAATATCTCTGGGACGAAACTAAATTGCATATCATCAGACAAGGAAGGATTAGAGGCTTTGAGGTGTCTCTGAAACACAACCCTGATTTATTTCCTATTTTAGTCATTTTGGCTCTTTTCGCAGATGAGCCGTCAACATTTACAGAAATTTACCGACTTAAAAACAAAGAAAGTGATAGACTTCAAGCGATGTGTAAACTAATGGACGTCCTCGGGCAAGATTTGTATTTGCTTAAAAGCGAGACCTTAGTCATTACCCCAAAAGAATCCTATCGCATTTCACGGCCAATCGACACCTTAAACGACCATAGAATTGCGATGAGCGCTATGATTTTATGTGCTAAACTAGGACATGGAGAAGTACAAGGAATCGAATGCATCGAGAAATCTTATCCAGAATTTATCGCTCATTTATCTTTAACTAAAACCCAATTTGACCTATGTTAATTGCTAGTATCGGGCATTTCACACCTGAAAAAATTAAAAACTTTTTAGATGAGGTAGATTTGGTGGAATTTCGCTGTGACCGATTATTTAAAACGACTCATTTTGATGAACTTCTGGCTTTTCGTAATCGGGCTATTTTCACATACCGAACTTCTTTTAGTGCAAAACAAGAAGGCTTCGTTCTTCATTGTTTAGCTGCAAAAGTCAATGCAATCGATGTCGAAATCCGAGATTGGGAATCTGTAGCTTCATGTTTCACTAGATTTGCTCCATTGTATTCACAAATCATTCTCTCTTACCATGCTTCCATAGATGGTCTGAAGCTCAAAACACTACAAAAAATGAAATCTATTCAAGCTATAGTTCCTTTTCCCATTAAGTTAAAAATTGCTTTTTATCCTAAAGATTGGAGCGATTTTATGATGATTTATGATGAATATCCAGAAGATATCGTAATGGCTTTAGGAGATTTATCACTCAGAAGTAGAATCCAAAGCTTTTTAGATCATCGTCCCACTTATGTATATCTAAATTCATTAGACCAAATGCACGACACTCAGCCAAGTTTAACTGAGCTTATAGCAGGTGTTTCTGATAAAAAAAAGCGAACTATTCTTTAAATTTGCAAAGATATTTAATAGAAAAAATATATTTTAGCAACTTAAAAATAAATCATGGACATTTCAAAAATACAGCAAGATATCATGGCCATATGGGAAGACAGAAGTCTTCTTGATACTCGAAAAGAGGTAATCAATCAAGTGATAGATTTGCTAGACCAAGGAAAAATTCGAGTAGCTTCTAAGGACAAGGGACAATGGATAGTTCATGAATGGATCAAAAAGGCTATTTTGCTTTATTTTCCAGCATCACAAATGGAAACAATTGACATGAAGCCTTTTGAGTTTCACGATAAAATACCTTTGAAGACTAATTATGCTGCTCAGCAAGTTCGAGTAGTCCCTCATGCTATTGCACGCAAAGGAAGTTTTCTGGAGCCAGGCGTGATTTTAATGCCATCATACACCAATATTGGTGCTTATATAGGGTCTAATACTATGGTGGACACATGGGCTACGGTAGGTTCTTGTGCTCAAATTGGCGCGAATGTTCACCTTAGTGGTGGTGTCGGAATTGGCGGTGTCCTAGAACCCCTCCAAGCGGCACCGGTCATCATAGAAGATGGTTGCTTTCTCGGTTCGCGATGTATCGTCGTAGAAGGCGTACGTGTAGAGCAAGAGGCCGTACTCGGTGCAAATGTCGTTTTAACTGCCTCGACCAAAATTATTGACGTAACTGGAGATAGTCCCGTGGAAATGAAAGGTATCGTACCTAGCCGTTCTGTAGTTATCCCTGGAACATATAACAAATCTTTTCCAGCGGGTGATTATCAAGTGCCTTGCGCCTTGATCATTGGCAAACGAAAAGCCTCTACAGACCTAAAAACCTCGCTTAACGACACGTTAAGAGAATTCAATGTATCGGTATAATGGAACATCCAAATTGGGTTGAAGAGAATTTAGATCTAGAGCATATCGATTATCTAAAGCAATATTTCATAATGGATAAAAAGCTTTTTAATCTTATTCCCCTAGTGTCTGGATTTCAAATCAAGCTTTATGCACCACTTACGAGCTCTGAAGCCTACAGTTTATGGTTTATCCTCAAAGTAATAGCTGACTTGTCACCAATTGATTTTTCATTTCACACGCATGCTGACTATGAAATTGAATTTAATACAAATGTATTAACTACCAAAAAAGCTATTCCTAAGGAAGTTATGGATGCTTTTCAGCCTAAAAGTAGCTTTCTTGATTTCCAGATTTGGCTCTTTGAAGCAATAAAACCACTAGCAACTTATACTAAAAAATGATAATTTTAAGTGTAATGATATTATTTGCTTTATATTTGTGATTTGATAAATTTGTAATTTTATAATTAATGCATTTAGAAAAGCCACTTTGTTTTTTTGATTTAGAAACGACAGGTACACAAATCACTTCAGATAAAATCGTAGAGATTTTCATTCTAAAGGTTCATCCAGATCAATCCACGGAAGAACGCTATCATTTGATCAATCCACAAATACCTATTCCTGCAGAAGCTTCTGCGATTCATCATATAACTGATGACATGGTAGTCAATAAGCCTTGCTTTGAAGATGTGGCCTCTGAAATCTATGCATTTATCCAAGATTGTGATTTAGCAGGATATAATTCAAATAAATTCGATGTGCCTATGTTGGTAGAGGAGCTCAGACGCGCCAATATTCATCTGAATCCTAATGATATAAATCTAATCGATATCATGAAGATTTATTTTCTCAAAGAACCAAGGGATTTGACTAGTGCCTATAAATACTATTGTAATAAAAATTTAGACAACGCCCACTCTGCCAAAGCTGATGTATGGGCTACTTTTGAAATTTTCAAAGCTCAAAATGAAAAATATTTAGATTTACCAAAAGATTTAAAAGAGCTTAGCCACATGCTTCGAGCTGATAAAAGTGGCAAGAGATTTTTAGATTTAAATCAACGATTTTACGAGCTAAACGGAGAATTTTTCATGAATTTTGGCAAACATAAAGATAAGAGCTTTAAGGAAATAGCAAAATCAGAAAAAGCCTATTTTCGTTGGATCTTAGAAAAAGATTTTCCCGCCGACACCAAGAGAGCCTTAGAAGACGCACTTAAATTAATTCACATTTCTGCTTAATCATATGCCTGAGTCTTTTTTAGTCATTATACCGACATACAACGAAATTGAAAACATCAAAGATATGATCGAAGCCGTACTCGACAATGAGCACGGTTTTCATTTACTCATAATCGACGACAACTCTCCTGACGGAACAGCTATGGAAGTCAAAAATCTTCAGCAAAATTATCCAGAGCGTCTTCATATACTAGAGCGAAGTGGAAAATTAGGTCTCGGTACAGCATACATTCTAGGTTTTCGATGGGGTCTAGAACAAGGATATGATATTATCTGTGAAATGGATTGCGATTTTTCACATAATCCAGAAGATATCATTCGCCACAAAGAAAATATATTAGGTGGTGCTGATGTATCTATAGGCTCGAGATATATTCCTGGAGGAGATGTCAAAGGTTGGGATAATCGTCGAGTTTTTCTATCCAAAGGAGCGTCTCTATATACTAGATTAGTGACTAGACTTCCTGTCAAAGATACCACTTCAGGTTTTGTGGCTTATCGAAGAGTGGTCCTAGAAACAATGGATTTGTCAAAAATCATTTTCAAAGGCTATGCTTTTCAAATTCAAATGAAATACGCATGCCTAAAATTAGGATTTAAATTAGTAGAAATCCCCATAACCTTCATAGATAGGGTTAAGGGAACTTCTAAACTCTCATCTAACATTATTTCTGAAGCTATCTTAGGTGTATTGAAGATTTGGTGGAGTGGCTTCACTACAGAATATCGAAGCAACGCAGTATGATTTGGAATCCTATTCATAAATTTTTAGTTTATTGTTCTGGAGCTAATTTTAGCATTTTACAGAGAAGTCCAAGCGATATCAATAAACAAGTCGGTATTGGTGGCGTAGTATTGTTTACTGGCATTTTAGCTAGTTTGTCTTCGGGTTATGCGCTTTTCACAATATTCGAAACCTTATGGGCGGCATTTTTCTTTGGATTAATCTGGGGCTTAATGATATTTAACCTAGATAGATATATCGTATCTTCTATGCGAAAATCCGGGTCTTTTTGGCTACAAATGCTCATGGCTCTTCCTCGAATTGCTTTAGCAGTAGTGCTCGGCATAGTTATTTCAAAACCTTTGGAATTGAAAATCTTCGAAAAAGAAATCAATAAACAGCTCAACGTAATCATCAATCGCAACAAAACAGAACTGCAAAATCAAGTAAAAACGAGATATAGCAACAAAAACGCTTCATTTATCTCAGAGAGAGATTCAATCTTAAAACAAATGGCTCGATTACAAGCAAATTATGAATCAGCTACCTTAGACTTAGAAAAAGAAATTGTCGGCACCACCTCTGAAACTACTACGGGAAAAGTAGGCTATGGCTCCAATGCTAAACGAAAAGAAGCTCTAAAAACCCTAGCTAAGCAAGAGCTACAAGACTTTAGTACGGTAAATAAACAGAGACTTGACTCACTCCAAAAAATAATCGATACAGAAAATCTACAATTAGAAACAGAACTCGAAGAAAATAGTATAGTTGAAGAAAAATATAATGGGATGGCAGCTCGAATGCAAGCGCTTCATGAATTAGGCAAGCTATATCCAATTATAGGCATAGCGAGTACTTTTTTGATGTTGTTGTTTATATTCCTAGAGACATCTCCTGTTTTAGTCAAGCTCATTGCCCCAAAAGGCCCTTATGACTTAATTCTGGAACTGCATGAGAATCAATATAAATGGAAAAACAAAGAAGAGATAGCTAGCAAAGATATTATTGGAAAAGCTAAAATAGACATGCTTAGCCAGGAAGTATCAGAAATAGTCAAAAAGAAAAACAAGCCTTAAAAAAACATATAGGCGACTCCTAAACGACCGCCATATATAAAATTGTTTGATAAATGACTACTCATCATATAATTACCACTAATACTAGCATCGACACCCCAACGTTGATTAATATAATAAAAATAACCCAATCGCAAGCCTAAAAGCAAATTAGCTGAAGAAGCACTCGTACTAGTAGTCTTAACGGCTGTTTCAGAAAGATTTACTCGTGAATAACTATTGACATTTATAGGTAAAAATCCGATATCTGTAGCTAAGTAGAATCCATCGAATAAATATTTGAAATAATATCTCAACTGTGGCTCAAAATACAATGAATTTCCGAAATCTTGACGCAGAAAAGCCTGACCAGAAGGTAAAACGCCTTGAACAGAATGCTGACGATACATATAATCTACATTCAAACTAAATGTAAAATTGTCATTTATAAAATGCTCAAAACCAAGCCCACCTCCAGCAAAGACATGCTCTTCGACAGCTCTAGCCGAAAACCTAGCTTGGAAGTTTTTAAGCTGTGCACCTACTTCTATAGAATGAAATATAAGAAAATAGCCTAAAAATAGGAACGTTTTTTTACACATAAAATTAATGAGAGCAAATATAGTATTTTTTTAGTAAATCTCTATAATTTAAATTTTTTCTAAAATTTCTATTGATAAAGAGCGATAAACAGAATCTTTGAATTTTTTCAAAATAATATCGTAATGTTTTCGTGCTTCATCTGAATTTTTAAGAAATTTCCTATTGAGCTCTGCTACATTAAAATGTACTTTGTCGAGCATAATTGATTTTGGAGATTGATCAATAATCTCTTCCAAGGCTTGTTTGGCATCTAGAAACTTACTTTGGGCTTGATAAATCTGAGCATAGAGCAATTTCAAATCATCAAACCAGGATTTTTCGGCATGTGCTTTTATCGTATTTAAGGTGTCGATAGCAATCCTGTACAAGCCTTGATGATATAGAAACTCGGCTTGTGCGAAGGATTTAAGCGGCGCATTGTCCGAAGAGTCATTGTAATTTTTTTCTATAAAGACCGAAAGCAATAAAGCATCATTAGCCAAAAGTTTAGTTGTCGAGCCTTTTAAAACATTGAGGATGTCTTGAGCGAGTTCAAACTCACCTTTGTAATAAAAAATTTTGGCATTTTTGAATCGTGCTTCCTCGGCAATTTTGCTCTCGGGATCGTCTTTTTCTACTTGAGCATAGAGCATAGCTGCTTCCCAAACATCTGAACGAAGCAAAGACAAATCCGCTTTTTTAACTTTCAAAGCGTTTTTGATAGCCATAGTCAAATTTGGTTTTGATAGCTGTAAATCTATATCAGAAATTGCTTTTACATGATTTTTGAGAAATATAGTTTGAAAATCAGCTCGAGTTATCAGAAATTCTAGTTCATAATTAGGATAAAAATAACCTTCATAGCGATTGATAAAAGAATCTAGCTTTTTGGCTTCCTGTTGCACTTGATTTGAATCTATAGTCAATAAGAGATTATAGCTAGCTATAATCTTCTTGAGCATTAGATTTCTACTTGGGATTTTGGCGTTTTGTTGTGCTTCCAATAAAGCGTCTAAACATTGATTTGCCTCAGCATATAAGCCTGAATGCATGGAAACATCTGCTAGATTTAAAAGTCTTCCTGAAAAATTCTGATCTAATTTATCCAAGGCCAAACCTACCATCACTGCTTCTTCATAGTCCTTTCGCTGCATAGCGAAATAATACACGAGCTCATTAAAAAGTCGGTTATTTTTATATTTTTGAATGTTTTGGTAGAGTTTATTGGTAAAGAAATCAATAAATTCTTTATTTTCATTGTATTGAACTATATTTCGATACATTTGATGAAAAGACTCTTCATTTTGATCGACTCTTTTCATGATTTGTTGCGCAGCTTCCGAATATTGATTTAAATGGATTAAAGCACCAAAAAGATATTGTTCAAAGTCCGAATTTGGATTAATCTCATTTATTTTTTTGACGAAATGATATAGAATATAGTAATCATTGGTCTGTTTTAATTGATGAATAAAACCATGAGCTTTGAGTTGATTGGCAGCATAATCACGGGCATACAAATTTATCTTGCTGATTGCTTTTGAGGTGTCTTTTAGTGTAAGTAGTGTTTTTATTTGTAATATTTCAAATTTAGGCTGCTCAAGATAGAATTTTTCTTTTTGATTTAGGACATCTAAAGCGATATTAGTTTTCCCTTGAAAAATAAGCACTTGTACATAATTGGTTAAAACATCAATATTATTCTGAGGCAATAAATTTTCATAAATTTTTTCTGCTTCGGCATATTCTCTTTTATCTAAATGTCTACCGGCAACTCTCACAGACTCTAAAAAGCTCTGTGCCTGTAACATGAGTCCAGTCATGATAAAAAGAGGTAACAATAAAAACTTTTTGTTATACATTTACTAAAGACCCTAGATTTTCTCCACGGACTATTTTTTCAAGTGTTCCTTCTTCATTTACATTATAAATAATAATAGGTAATTTATTTTCTTGACAAAGCGTAAAAGCAGTCATATCCATAACAGAGTATTTTTTTAGAATAACTTCATCAAAAGAAACTTTATTAATTTTAGTGGCTTTAGCATCTTTTCTAGGATCTGCTGTATATATTCCGTCCACATTGGTAGCTTTGATTAGAACATCAGCCTGAATTTCAACTGCTCTAAGGGCTGCAGCAGAGTCAGTAGTAAAAAAAGGATTTCCTGTACCAGCACCAAAAATAACTACTCTACCTTTTTCAAGATGTCTTATCGCCCTTCTTCTAATAAAGGGTTCAGCAATTTCATCCATTTTAATAGCACTCATCAATCTAGTATAGACTCCGTTTGACTCCAAAGCAGATTGAAGAGCTACCCCATTAATCATGGTAGCGAGCATACCCATATAATCTCCTTGCGCTTTATCAATTCCATTGTCTGCCGCTTGAATACCTCTAAAGATATTTCCTCCACCAATCACTATGGCGACTTGTGTCCCTATCTCCACTAACGTTTTGACTTCTTTGGCATATTTTTGAAGAATTTTAGGATCTATCCCAAATTGCATTTCACCCATTAAGGCTTCCCCACTGAGTTTTAGCATAATTCTCTTGTAATTATTCATCGAATATATCTATTTTTTGATAAATGATTTTGTCTTATTCAAGTCACTATTTAGATTCTTAATGTGGAGCATATAAGTACCTGGAGCGAGTTTGGCAATATCGAGTACAGTAGCCTGAGAAGACAAGAGGGCTTCTTGTCTAGTCAGCAATCTTCCTAAGGCATCATACAAAGTTATCTCATGATATTCAGGGGCACTATTAGGAATTTGAATATATAAATCTTGTTCTGCAGGATTCGGATATATTTCTAGGTCTATATCTTTAGATTCTTTGATCGCATTAAACACTTGGTTGGCTCCTTTGAATGTAAAATAAGCCGTACCTCCTGAAGGCCCTCTAATCCCATCAAAAATCTTATAAGATATTCCATTATCTCTTCCTTCAGTGGTATTTATTTGACCTACATCAAAATTCAATTCATTTCCTCGAACTCCTTGGAGTAAGCTATTGGTAAATGGGGTCTCTACTGTTTGGAACCAAGTAATATCTTGGATTGAAAAACTTGGCGACTTTTCAAAAGTTGTTTTATACGTTTCATAAATTTCCTCTAGTTTATTCAATTCAATATCACTATGATAAAACTTAACTTTCATAGGATTATTCATAGCGCTAGCAGGACCATCTATATTCCAATATCGACTCAGCATTACAGTACCACTTAATTGAGATCGTGAATTGACAATATGGGTAAATGGTGAACTTCTTACTTCTATATTAGCTTTTCCTTCAAATATATTTCCATTCTTTTGTATTGCTAAATAAATTTTCTTATTGTCGTTCGGCGGTGCAAAATAGGTCCAACCATTCTTATCTGTACAGACCTCTCTAAGGTTATTTTGTGAAGTATTCGCTAAAACTGCATCTTTATTAAATCCAATATAATCCACAGTTACTTCAAAAGATGGAAGACTTGCAGCACAAGGCGCTTGTCCAAGAACATTTACGCGATAATTTCCGGCATTAGTACTCGATAAATTTGTGAGATTTAGTGTAGGAGACACAGCAGACTGAATAGGATTTCCATTGTATAGCCATTGATAGCCTATAGCTTGATTATTAGCTACTACATTCAAAGTATAATTTGAACCTTCACAAAGCAAAGCACCTTCAGGCTGAGTAAGAATGAGCGGTGCTTCTCGTGTAGTAATCTTAAAGGAATCTGATATAGAGAAAGGACAATTTATATGAGATCGATATTTGAGGTAATATAGACCTTCATCAGATTTACCTACTGAAGTAATAGAAAGCCTTGATTTATCTTGCCCTTGAATATCTATACCATTCTTGACCCATTGATACAAGCTCGCATCTTGAAGTACAAAAGATGTATCTAATCTATTTAAAGTACAAAACTCAAAATCATTAATTTTAGCAGTACTAGTTGCTAAAGGCTTAACGTCTATGCTAAAGAGTGGACTCGTAATCTCTCCACAATTATTCTCAGATATAGCTTTGTAATAATAAGTACCTGTATTTGATCTACTCAAAGTAGAAATCTCTAGCGTTTTAGTACTTCCCAATGGGATAGCAGGGGACTTAAACCATTGATAGCCAACACTATTTTCCGTATTAGATGTTAGAGATAATTTTGAGCCTTCACAAGGTTCATAAAACTCAGGTATATTCTTTATTACAGCTTTTGGTACAACCCTAATCGTCATGGTATCAGATGCTGCAATCTGACATCCAGGGTAGCTTTTGGCTAAAACATAATAGCTTCCAGAATCTTTTAAAGATACATAAGCTAGATCAATAAAATCAAAAGAGCTATTCAAAAGTTCTCCATTTCTATACCATTCATAAGTATTCGCATGGTCAAAATTGGCATTTAATTTATAGTCTTGAAATTGGCATAAGGTCGTATCTTTTAGACTAGAAACGAATTTAGGATTATCATGAACAGTAATATTAAATATATCAAAATCTTGTCCGCATTTATATTTATCTTCAGCAATATAAGATACATTGACCAAAGATGAAGGCGTAGTAAAATTATTAAGCATCAATGTATCAGTAGCTTTCTTCTTAATTGGCACACCAGAATTAACAATCCATGAAATAGAATCTAAATCACTTCCCATTGCCTTTAAAACTAAATTAGACCCAACACATACATTAGGATTTGAGGTTTGATTTTGGATTTGAGGTAAGGGCAGTGCTTTGACCAAAACTTCCTTAGAAGTCGTATCTCTATAACAATTGGTTTTAGAAATCAAACGAGCTCTATATAGCCCTGAGAGCGACTGAGTCAGCGCTGGAATGTTCAAAACCGCATCTTTATTAGACGAAGGATAGTCTACTTTTACTATATTATTGTCTTTTAGCCATACGATAGAATCAAAAGCAGAGCCTCCTTGAACTTTTAAAGA
This sequence comes from Chitinophagales bacterium, assembly GCA_025455685.1. Taxonomy (GTDB): domain Bacteria; phylum Bacteroidota; class Bacteroidia; order Chitinophagales; family JADJOU01; genus JALOMB01. The sequence continues at coordinate 17,372 of JALOMB010000005.1, forward strand.
CAAAGGTGCATTTGTACAATGTGCCGTATCGGTTAGATCCAAAGTCAATCCTAGCGAGCGACTCTTAACATACTTAACTGGGACTTCTACTTTTTCGCTAAAACAAATATCAGTTCTTCCTCTAATATTGAAGAAATTTAAAGCAAAAGTTGGCAATAGATTCCCAAAATTATTGGCTCCTAAAATCTGAATAGCACCGTTTGCAGATACATTTCTAAAGATAGCATTTAAATTATTTACAAATCTCATGTCAAAAATATCATTAGCTTCTAGCAAGACAAGAGAATAAAAATTTCCAGGTTTCAATAAAGCACCTAACTTAATCGTAGTAGCGGTAGCGCTGGAGGTAGTATTAATAAAGGTTCGTTCTGAAGTAAAAATTATATTGCCTTCTATATCCAATATACCTACAACGACACTTCCTCCTGAAGAATTAGCGTAGATAAAGCAAGAATCTAAAATATAATCTTTGTAAATATTAAAAAACATACCCGAATTTACACCTACGAAATTAGAAATTGGCGGAACCGTAACTAAAGATGTTTCTAATTTTTCTGTTTTCGAATTCACATAAAAACTAGTAGGTTGTTGAATATATCTGGAGTTGTAAATATTTCCTTCAAAAATAGAATTATATGGATTGTCATTATAGTTTTCATACCATGAATAAGTTTTGACAGGCGGAGCTAGGGTAGATGCAGTTAATCTGACATAGCCACGCTCACAGACTGAATCAGGATTTGAAACTGCGAAATTCTTATCATTTTGAACCGAATAAGACACAGAACTAGTCACAAAACTTCCATTAGCATCCGTAAGGGTCAAAGTAAAAGTCGTATCTCTTTTTGCAGTGAATTTCAGCGTATCTTTATTGAAGCCATTACTCCATGAATAAGTAAATGGAGCGCAACCACCATAAACTTTTGGGATTAAAGTAACTATATCGTCGAAACAAAGCTGCGTAATATTAGAAGTGATATCCACTTTCAAAGGATTCACTGATTGATGGAGGGTATCCACAGGTTTTCTAAAGACACAACCATTGATATCAGTATACTGTAAATCAAAAAAAGTAGGCAATACACTTGGCGTATAAACTGGATTTGAAGGCAAACTAGGGAAAAGTACATTATTAACATAATAGATATAGTTGTTGCTATTATTCTGAATTAATACTTTATAATCCTCTACCTCACCAGAAGCTAAGGGCGTAGTAGCTGTAGATATAGTATCTGAAGATGCTACAAAACGAAGTCTTGTCCAGCCTTGCAACGCATTCAATGGGATATAGAATTGACCCTTAAGTGTTGAACGTCCTATGATAGGCCTACCCAAAGAGGTAAAGATTTCTTCACCAACACCATTAAAAAATCCATCTCCATCAACATCCATAAAAATTTTCACAAAAGTATTCGTTCTATACTTATTATCAATTTCAATTTCAAAATTATAGGGTTTTCCTACCATCAAAGTATCTTGGGTAATGTTTGAGGTATTGGTATAAGTGCCTCTATTGCCTAGTGCAAAACCTTTGTTGGTCAAAAGATTATTGAAATTATTGATGATTAAGGTTTTATTAAACATTACTGATAAAATCTCTACACTATCATTTCCAAAAATAGTATTGCCGGGTCTAAATTTATCAGATCTATTTGGGAAACTATAGCCTACTTTTATTGATTTATTGATACAAGCACTATCAGGAGTTAAGATATGATTAGGAAATCTAATGCTTTTAGCAATATCATTTAAGACATAGCGCTTTCCATTGAAAATAGTATCATTTTCAAAATCAACAAACAAAATTTCATAAGTAATTAAATCACTGGAAATTGCTGGCGCAGGGATGATTGCTTCATAAAAACCACTAGGTGCTATGGCCATTGGGAGATATGTTTTCGTACCAGAATTGAATTGATAATACAATCCAATGTTCTTCATATCTAATCCAGGCAAAATAGAAGCCCTGACTAAGGTTTGACTTGCGACACATTTATTTGGTGCCAAAGATGTATCATAGACATCAAACAATTCAGACATTTGATAAATACTCGCATCAAACTCATCTGCCCCAATATCAAAAGCCGTACCAGTAAATTTAGCAGAATTAAAAGTAGGTCTAGTCTCTAAGTCTATATCATAATTAAATCCAGCAATCGTAGTGCCCGCAGATTCAATTTTAGAAGACTTAGTAGCATCGATATGAATATCCGTAGAGGACATGAAATTTACAGAAACACTCTTAGAGTTTCTGTCGAAATTCAAAAATGGCATCCAATCTTCTAAGGTTACATTATTTACATCAAATCTACCGCCATTTGGTAAATAATAATTATTGAAATCCATATTGTTGGTATTCAATGAATTTCCATTTGGAAATAAATAGGCATAATCTTCTCCAAAAGTACCATAAGTAGCACCTAAAATTAAATTATTGACTCCGACACCTTCATTAACCAATAAATTATTTCTAAATGAAGTAAATGCTCCAAAATCATTAATAAAACCGACGCAATAAGATCTATGTGTAGCAGTAGTCCCAAGTGTTTGTTGAGGAATTCGAATTGAATTTGAATTAAATGCTATATTTCTAGTGGCATTTACATTAATTACACCAGTAAACAAAATGCCGTATGTGGCACTTGGGCTTAATGCAGCGGTACTGTTGGTCGTTTTCCTTTTTTCGACATTAGATATCATGTTGTTGATAATGGTAGTCGAAGAATCCACATTCGCGTTCTGAAAAACAATACCTGCTATTTGATTCGTGCCGGCAACCAAAGGGTTATAAACGCGACTGATATGATTGCCTACTAAAGAAACATTAGCCATTTTACCCCTTATGCGTATGCCAAAATTATCATAACTTGTACCATTTATCCCACCTGCAATAGAAGTAATTGTATTGTTTTGAAGTCTGAGTATTTGATTGTCTGATGCTGCATGATTGACATCTATTCCGATACTTCGAACATTAATCGTATTTTTTGATATCAATACATTTTTAATCAGGCTTCTATTTCCTAATAAGGCTCCATCCAATAAAATTCCTCTATTATAATCCTGAATCGATACATTCTCTATAGTAATACTTAAAATCGAATCAAAAGCCGCAAGCGTAGAAGTGGTCGTACCTCCTCCAATATAGATTCCATTAGAAACAGAAGTAGAAGTAGAGGTAGGATTTATGTTTCCATTAAGCGTTACATTTTTGATTGAAATGTTCTCAATGATATTATTGGTAGCTGTATTGATTATTTTCAATGTAGAAAAGGCTGATGTACCTGCAGTACTCGTAAATGTAAGCCTTTCTATATTAGTCGTGTTCATGTCATCACCATCTATGATGACTACAGGAATATTATGAATAGCAATATGTCCTCTCCCCGCAACCGTAGTACCTGAAGTAGTAACTACGGGATTACCAACCGCTCTAATTGTGATAGAATTGGTTCTAAATGTGGCATGAGACTCAAGTGGTGTAGAAGTCGTAGGTTCTGTAAAATTAGCTGTAACGGTAAGAACAACTTCTCCGAAATGTGTTCCATTTCTAATCGCATTAAAGGCATTATTAAAATTCGTATAAGTTCCTGTAGGTGTACCTTGAGTAGCCACCAAAGATATTTGTGCCTTGCTAATTACACAAAACGACAAAACGAATAACCATAAACTTAAGAGTGATGCAATTCGAATGGAATTCAATAGTTTATTCATGAATTTATCATTTATTAATCAACAAAGATAAACAAAAAAAAATAATTGTTTTAATAAACTTAACTAGCTTAAATTTTTCTAATTAAACCTTCTTGTGTAGTTGAGGCGATTAAATTGCCTTTTTTATCGAACATATAGCCATGTGTAAGGGCTCTAGCATTAAAAGTAGATGGCGCGAAAATTCGATATAAGTAAAAATCGTCAATTTGAATTGTTCGGTGAAACCACATAGTGTGGTCTATAGAGGCCATTTTAATTTTGCCTAAATTAATTTTTTGATGAGGCTCTAAGGCAGTAAAAAGTAAATTATAATCAGAAGCATAGAGAAGCATAGCTTGCATCATAGGCTGAGGAAGATCGACCAAAGGCTCTATAAATCTAAACCAAACATGCTTTCTAGCACTATAAGATAAATTTGGAAAAAATAAACGAAGAAATTCTACTTGGCGAAACTCTATAGGTCTATCTAATTCTAGCCAATTTTTTAGAGTTTTAGGTAGTCTTTTATGAAACATTTTATAGAAATCCTGCCAGGTAAGTAGCCATTTAGGCGGAATTAATAAAAAAGGTGGTTTCAGCTGATATTCAAAAGGTGACTCTTCATGTATGTGGAAAGAAACTGTAGCATGATAGATACACAAATCCTTTTGAAAAGCTTTAACAATTCTTGTGACAAATGATTTTCCATCTTTTAATACCGAAACTTCATAACGAACGGGCAATTCTAGATTTCCAGGATGTAAAAAATAGGCATGAATGGAATGTGCTAAAAAATTGTCTGACACAGACTTATAGGCAGCCACTAAGCTCTGACCTAGAACTTGGCCTCCATAGATGTTTGGACTACCTATGGACAAACTATTTCCTTCATAAATGCCCGATTCTATCTCTTTTACCTGTAGATGATTGATTAAGTCTTGGGTAGTTTTCATAGCGGTTTGCTTTGTACGATTTCATGATAAGCAAAAAAAATGGGATACTCAGATTTTCCTATAATTTGATGAATATCTTCCCGAGGTAAATCACTGAGAATCATAAAAAAATCACCGTGCCAAGCACCTAGATATTTACTATAAAAAGGCATCTTATGCCCTAAATCATGACTTAAAGGTTTATGACCCAATACACTACTGATTAGTGTATCATGATACTCAAACAAATCAATCACCTCAGAGACTTGTTTTGTTTGAGTGATTGATTTGGAAATTTCTGAAATTTCAAAAATTAAGGATTCTGATGTTTGCTGAATATTTTCTCTATTCGATCGAATCGATTGTATAGAAGACTGCTTTTGACCACTATAGACGAAATAAATAAAATCCGTCCATTGAGGCAAATTTAGCTCCACTACTTTAGCATTTGATTCGTCGATACGAGTATACAATATAGGCGATTTGGCATATCCACAAGCTATATCATAGGAGGAACCTTGAAACACATGAGCATTGAGGGCATAAGGATTGACGTCAAAATACTTAGCTAAAAGACAGACTAAGGTAGAAGACGACCCCAAGCCCCAATGTTTATTGAAAGTTAACTTAGTAATAAATTTTCTTTGGTTAAAAGAATCTTCATTCATTTTTCCTAGATCTGCAATATACCTAAAACATTGCTGAAGCTTATCCTCTAAATGCAGATTAGCGGTCATTTGCCAAGTATAAAAAACCGTATCATCATAATCTCTGGCTTCCCAACTCATAGCTAAGTCGGAATACACTTCTAGGCTTTGACCAAATTTAAGCGGTAGCGCTAAAGAAGTGGCTCCTCGAAGCGCAAGATACTCTCCGGTAAGCATGAGTTTGCCTTGCGCAAAATCCTGATATAACAAATTAGAATGACGCACGATTAGCTCGATCTCAACTGCTGTAAGAAGATTTTGACGTCATTGAATGACACGACTTTGTCTTTGAAATAATCTAAGGCTTTTGAAGTTTCATTTACATTGGCTTTGAGTTCATGAAGAATATTGGGTAAATGCATTTTCATATGACCAAACTGAATTCCTGTAGTAATCAAAGAGCGAATCGCCGCAAAATTCTGCATTAAACCTACCGATGCTACGATTTGCATCAATTCTTCAGCATCTGGATTGCCCAGCAACTGCAACGAAGTATTAGCCATAGGATGCAATTTAGTTAACCCGCCAACGGTACCCAAAGCCATGGGAATAGTTAGTTCAAAATGAAATACATCTTCTTCGATGTAAGCCCTTGATAAACTTCTATATTTACCATCTCGAGATGCATAAGTATGGATACAACTCTCTACAGCTCTAAAATCATTGCCCGTAGCTATGACGACAGCATCGATACCATTGAGAATGCCTTTGTTGTGCGTCGTAGCACGATATGTATCTACTCTAGCGATATCAACTGCTCTCACGAATTTTTCAGCAAAATGATTTGGGGCATAGCCATTGACAACCCCTAAATCTGCTATTGGTGATGAAACACGAGAATTCACAATGCATTCAGGCGTATAGTTTGACAAAATACACATATTAATCTCAATGTCTCGTGATGATTTATCAAAGCATTTAGCTTCATTTATCAAATCTCTAAAAGTCTTACCAACTTGCTCTAAACATGTATTAATGAAATTAGCACCCATGCTGTCTTTGGTTTCAAACTCCATTCTAATAGAATAGTAATGCTCCAAATCTGAAGTTTGGTCTAGCAAGGTCATTGAACTAATGCCGCCGCCACGTGCACGCATACTTTCAGTAATTTGATCAGTTGAGGCTATTAAAATATGGCGATTTTCTTTGAAAAAAGTCTTGAGTATCTCTGAATTTCCATGATAAAAAAAATGAATATTGCCAATTTTTTTAGTTCCTAAAACCTTAGATACGATACCACCACGAGTATGCCAAAATTTAGCCGAGTTAGCTAAAGCCGCCACTACACTACTCTCTTCTATGACCAATGGAACGCAATAGTCTTTATCATTGACTTTGAAATTAGGCGCCACACTAAAAGGCAAATGAAAATTTGTCAACGTATTTTCGCTAAAGGCATCAAACTGCTTTTGCGCTTCGACATTATTATACCAAAAGCTCGCAAACTTATCGACCACTTCTACAGGATTCTCATAGAGAAAATTTTTAGCAACCCAAGATATCTTTTCGAGTTTGCTAAGTTTAGAAAAACTTATTGGATTTTTCATAGGCCTAATTTTATATACCCCTAATTTGATTTATCAAATGCAAATATAAACATTTTAAATAGAATTCAAGATTTTATTCTTTTTCTTTGTTTTTCTTGAAAAAATCAGACAATCTATCAAAATCCTTTCTAAAGAGAACCCCTACACCAGTTTTATTGATATATTTGGAGTTCAAAGGGTCGTTATTGAAATTTGTATATGCTTTTGCACGAAAACTGCCTGAGGGATTTATCAAATACTCGACATCGAAATCCCCACCGAGAAAACCTTGCGTATTATTTGAATTGATATTATTAGCCCCAAAATTATAATTTCCACCCGCATTAAACACTAATCTATCGTCTAAGAACCTTTGTGAAATAGCTACTTTGATCTCATTTCTATTTTCTTCTAAATTACTGAAATTCGTCAAACCTTGTCTAAAATTTCGATAGTTAAATTCTACATTCATCCCAGATACAGATTCAGAAATTAAATCATTGACATAGCCAGAGAGCTTACTTGTGACGAAATCATAGGCCATATTTGATATATCGCCAGCATCCACAGGTCTCGTATCTAATCCATTGGTAGAAGGAGTCATAAATCTTTTGAATACCAAAAGACCCATAACCTGACGACTTAACTCGTATTCATTGAGTTTGGTTTGACGAATTATATTGTCATAGACAGATTGAAGTGTAGGATTGGTCTGATCGATATCGATTTCGTAGCGCAAGTCTGGATTTGAGAGTTTATTTCTGAGATATAGATTAATTTTTGCCATGACATTCTGAGCTGAACTAGATAAGTTCTGATCATCTGAATTGCCGTAGAAACTCTTAACTAAATCATATGAGTTAGCCCGAGTTCGGAAGGTTGCACTCAAATCTATCAAAGACTTATCCACATCCCCGGTAAAGGTAATTTTACCACCTTCGTTTAGATAAAATACGCGCTGTATGAAGTTGTAATACGTAAACAAATAAGTACCTGAGTTAATTTCATAATTGCCTATGATACGCATGTCTTTATTGGTTTCTTTGGTCACGGCTATCCGTCCGACACCTTGACAGCTCAGATTGTCTTCAGTAGCGGGATTCAGCAATAGCTTAATCGCACAATCTCTATTGATATCAAAGTCCATGTTTAATGCTAGTTTTTTGAGTTTTTCGATACTATTTGGTTTTAAATTTTGAGTATTGACTACTTTGAATTTATAAAAATTATCTTTTTGTAATTGAGTCATATCATTAAAAACTAAAGTGACTTCTGAATTTTTCTTGTTTTTAGCCTTAATATCTACCACTAGATTGTCTAAATCTCCTTTAATACTTGCGTTTAATGATGCATTTACCTGACCGTAAAAGGACTCATTATCCTTTGAGGTAGAATTCAAACATTGAATATTATCCGACGAAACAGCTAAATCAAAAAGAAAATCTTTGGTATTCTTCTGATGTATCATGCCCCGAATTATTGCAGTACTGTCTCTTTGGTCATAGACTTTTGTCGGTATAAACTCATATGAGTTGTTTTTGGCTTGAATGACCAAGGAGTCAATTCTATATCTCGAATAAATGGGAAATAGAGAAAAATTAACAGACCTCAAATCTATAAGGCCATTAATATTGGGCTTGTTCATGGTACCTGATATATTCAAATCTGAAGTCAATTTGCCTTGAAGGCCTATCAGCAATTCTCCGATATAAGGCTGAAATATGTTTAAATTGATATTTTGTGTATTAAATTTGAGATTCAAATCCTTAGTGGACGAAAAATTATCAATGCGACCATAAACTTTAAAAGTATTTTCTATATCAAAATTCGTTAGAAATACATCTAAATTATCCTTGTTATAGGTCGATTTAAGCATCAAATTTCCTATTTTTCGATTATTGACACTCATGTCATTGAGCAATAAATCGCTTTGGGGAATTACATTTCCTAAAATATCATTTACTTTAATTTTCCCTGTGACTTGACCAAAGATATAATCAATATTTGGGAAAAAACCTGTAATGAGCTCTTTGATGGATACTTTATCAAAATCAAAGACTATATTATTTATATCCTCAGATTGAATTTTAATAAGTTGGGAATCTTTTCGAAAATTCAAATCATCAATCCAGAGTTTATTTGTTTTGTTATAAAAAGCAATTTGGTTTTGTTTGTCGATATCCCAAGTAAGTTTATTGGCAAACTGTTCTTTTAATTGCAATAAATAAGCATCAGAATTTTTAGACAAGTTCGCTTTGAGTTTTAGATATTGAGGGTGCTCTTTTGGCATCATTTGAAAATCTATGTCCAAGGTCTTGTTTTCTAAACTGTTTATTCGAGTATCTAAATCAAAGATGGATAATTTATCTAAAAAATAAACTGAATCTATAAGAAGCTTAGAATTTAAACCTTGAATATTCCCTTCATTGAAAATATTGATATGATTAATTGTGAAATTATCATATTTTGCATGTGACAAGCGCGCGTCTAAATTTAGCTGTGATTTATTTCCATTGAGGTCCATGTATAGCGAGAGCGTGTCTAATTTTTTGATTTTGTCATCAAAAATACTCCAAACCTCCGAAAAATTTACAATTGAGAAATTAGCGATAATGTCTGTTTTGTTTAACTGTGGAATCGAAGCAGGTGGTTTAAACTCTAAATATTGCAAAAAGTATTGCTGAAGCGCTTTCTGAACCTCTTTGAATTTAAAAAACCCTACCATATTGCCTTTTATCTCTTTGCTTTCTACGGCGATATTTCGAAATTCATCTTGCAATTGTGATTTGATGACTACATTGTCAATATTAAATTCTTTTGAAGTCTCAAGCAATTTAAAATGAATGTCTTTTAAGAAAAATTTACCTTCAATATCGTCTATATTATGCCCTTCAAATTCACCATAAGCCTGAAAATCTAGCACATATGGTTTCTTTGAGACATTGAAGTGCTTTAAGTTTACTTTGGCGTGCTCTATGACCAAATCATATTTAGGATTTTCTTGGTCTCGGAAATCTATATCTCCTTTGGCAATTATCGATAAATTTTCATCTGAGCTTTTTATTTCGCCTGAGTAGTTTTTTGAATTCAGAAATCCATTAAAAGCAATCTCATCCAAGGCTTGATTGTTGAAGATAATTTTTTGGAATTTACCTTTGAGCAAGGTATTAAAATTAGATTTTTCTATACCTCGACCATCTAAATTTGCCTTTAAAATCATATCTGTAATAGGGACATCAGGATAAAGTTTCTGAACTTGAAAATGATAGAAGTCAATATCACCTTTGTAAATTGGATTTTCGGGCTGAGTCAAATCGAGATAAAACTGAGCTAAATCTGCATGAAGTATGGGACTCTTTAAGTTTCCGTCTAAGGTAAACTTCTGAAAATCACCTGAATAGCTACCTGAATAATGCAAATCACCTAAAGCATATAAATTTGGGGGAATTTGTGAAATGCCTAGAAATTCTTTGAACTGTGTTACATTAGTGTGCATTTCTACTTGATTTCCTGCTATGGCTAAACCAATTTCGGGGCTAACTAAATTAGACACTTTAGCATCTTCTATATTAAAAGCAATATTTTGACTGGTTCTCGCTACTAAATCATTTAGTTGTAATTCGTCGAGCAACCCTTGTGCTTTACCTTGAAATTCAAAAGTATTATGAGCCATTTTACTAAGTGCCGGAACGAAATAAGCAATATCCTGAAGCGCTAAGGTCGAAGGTGATATGTTTGTGTGTAAATCGACGGCTTTATTAAATCGAAGTAATTCATTGGCATGACGATAATCCATATGAATTTGTCCTAAAAGATTGGAATTCCGAGTTTTGAGTTTAAATTTGTCGAGATACAGACGCTGCGAATTCATACTAAATATAGATTTAGCGTCTATGATTTCTATTCCACTGCGCTCTTTCATTCCGATATGTTTGAAATTGGCGAGCATCATGGTTTTGGATAAGAGGTATTTTCCTGTAGTGATTTCAACATTATCAATGGATAAATTAGCCATATTGACTTGATTTGGAATCAATTGCTGTGGTCTAGCGAAATTATTATAAGTAAATTTCCCTTGAGAAAGTTTAACTTCATTGGCATGAATTAGAAAAGGAAAGGTAAAATACTTAGGAAGATATGGGTCATTTTTTGGCGCATTATTAGGTTGATCTTCGATATGAATTTCAGGACGTATAAAATGCAATTTATCTAAGCCGATAAAATCGTTTTCGTATAAGTGGTCGCCTACTTCAGCGGAGATTTGTACGACTGATATATTGATAGAAGATTTTGTGTTCGCATCAATATTTATAAATCGACCTTGATGTAAATCTAAATGCCCAAAATGTATTTTTTCCAAAGGATTCACAGCATCTTTGGGCTTGTTTTGTTGGGTAATTTTTTTTTGGCGTGACCCCTCCTTTTTAGATTCGAAGAGTTTGTAGATATTATTTACAGAGTCATTCTTACGAATATAGAGTTTGACATAGGGTTTATAAATTTGAATATTTTCAATATTCAAAGGTCTATTTTTGTTAATGAGCCAGTTAAAATCTGTGCTAAGACGCTCTACATAGACAAAAGTATCTTGGAACCTATCTCTCAGGAGGGCTTCTTCGATTACAAGGCCATTTAAGGGATGTAGCTTAACCCTATTTATCGAAATTTCGGGCAACCCTTGATCCGATAATTTTTGCGTAATTCTATGTATCAGTTCTGTCTGAATCCATGGCAATTGGAGCACTAGTCCAGCAATTACAGCCAATATTAATAATAAAAAAAAAGCACCTAGAATCACTCTAGATACTTTTTTGATCATCGTGCTTTGATTTGGATTCATTGTCATTTAGACAGTTTCCAAGTGAACTTGTTTAATTGTCCCATCGACTACTCGGATAATATTTCCGTGGAATTTCTCCATGAGCAAGTAATTATGCGTAGCCATTAAGACAGCAGTTTTATATTTTTGATTGATGAAATGCAGTAAATCCATGATATCATTGGCTGTATCTGGGTCAAGATTTGCCGTAGGTTCATCCGCCAAAATTAGTTTAGGAAAATTCAAAAGCGCTCTAGCGATAACAATACGCTGCTGCTCGCCGCCACTGAGTTGATGAGGCATTTTATAGCGTCTGTCTTCCATTCCTACTAGATTGAGAACATTCTGAATTCTTACAGCGCATTCGTGTTTGTCTTCTGTACCTGTAGCATTGAGTACAAAAAGCAAATTCTGCTCTACGTTTCTATCCATGAGCAATTGAAAATCTTGAAATACAATCCCTAGACTTCTTCTGAGTTCAAATATTTTACTCTTGCTGATATTGGTAAGATTGTATTTTCCTAGTCTTCCTGTACCTACTTTTAGTGGAATTTCTCCATACAAAGTTTTCATTAAACTAGTCTTGCCACTGCCTGTCTTACCTACTAAGTAAGCGAATTCTCCTTCAGCTAAATTGAAATTGACATCTTTTAAAATCAAATGTTCTGACTGATAGATTGCTGCGTTTTGAAGGGTGATTATATCCATAAACAATTATTTTAGCACAAAGATAACGAGAATTATCAAGGTTTGGTATAAGATTTTCCACCAAAATTAAAGGTTTGTCTAATTTACTAGAATAAAAAAAAATGATTAGTTTTACCGAAAATTCCCTTATGCCAATCTTATATTTTTTACTGACAATATTTTTTCAATGGGTTTTTCCTCAATTCTTGGTCTCTCATTGGTTTGCTGTGGTATTGATACAAGGCATTTTGACTTCTGTTTGGGTCAATGTCTTGAATTATCAGCTCAGTGTAAAAAGTTTCTTTTTCGCTGGATTTTTCGCTGGATTTTTGCTTTGGATACTCTATAGTTTTTATGGAAAAATGGGCGCTGGTTCAGATTTATATCATCGGGTGTCACAAATGCTCCATTTAGGCAATTCCTATTTGCTCATTTTATTTCAGAGTTTAATCGGCGGTTTGCTCATAGGGGCTACGGCTTATATTACGGCACTTTGGAGTTATCGTTTACGAAAAAATCAATAATTTATGCTTTCTGTTCATGTATTTACCTTCAATCCATTTCAGGAAAACACCTATATCCTACAAAAAGGAAATCACTGTATGATTATCGATGCTGGAAACAGCAATGCTTCTGAAAATCAAGCGCTTAAATCTTTTGTAGAGCGCCATAAACTCATACCTACTGCTTATCTTCAGACACATCTTCATATAGACCATATTTTGGGCAATCGGTTTGTATATGATACTTGGGGTTTGAAGCCTAAAGCGCATAAACTCGATTTATATAATTTAGAAAACGCAGAAAAAGTTAGCGAAATGTATGGAATTCCTTATCTACCAAGTCCAGAAATCGAGGAATTCATAGAAGAGACTTCCTCTTTTGTATGGGAAAATGAGTCTTTTGAAATCTTTCATACACCAGGACATAGCCTAGGTTCAATATGTCTGTATCATGCCGCCTCAAATCAACTCATTAGTGGGGATACGCTATTTCATATGAGTATTGGTCGAGCGGATTTACCGGGTGGGGATATGGAAACTTTGCTCCATTCGATTCGCACGAAATTGTTTATCTTGCCTGATGAGACTATGGTTTATCCGGGTCATGGAGACAGCACGACGATAGGCTTCGAAAAAGCAAATAATCCATTTTTTAGGTAGTTATATTTCAGCTTATATGATAAACACGCTTTGAGAATATACGCAAAACATATGATAATCAAAAAAAATTCAGAATACTAAACCCATATAACGCTCACATTATTCCATACAAACTTAACCTTTCCAAAACTTAAAGGCTAAATTAATTTAAAAAAGTTTGCATTATACCTCTTGATAAAGGGCCTCGATTTGCGCTTCATAAAGCTGATGAATGGTTTTTCGCTTGATTTTCATCGTAGGCGTAATTTCCCCTCTATCTATAGTCCACTCATCCGAAAGCAAAGAAAATTTCTTAATCTTTTCGATTTGACTAAAGTCTTGATTAAACTCCTCAATATCTCTATGAATAAGCTCAAAAACCTCTTTACTCTTTGCAATATCTTCTTTGGACTCTAAACTTAGATTATTTCGCTTAGCCCAAGATCTAATAATATCAAAAGCTGGTACAATTAAAGCAGAAACAAATTTTCTTTCATTTCCAATGACTATGACCTGCTCGATATATTTACTTTCTTTGAGTTTATTTTCCAAAATAGCAGGGGCTACATATTTGCCGCCACTAGTTTTAAACAACTCTTTAGCCCTATCTGTGATGTATAAATAAGTCAATCCTAAATGAGTAGTGAGTTTGCCGATATCACCGGTATAGAGCCATTCGTCTTTTAAGACCTCAGCAGTAGCTTCGGGATTATTATAATAGCCTTTCATGACATTATCTCCTTTAGCCAAAATCTCACCTTCACCTTCTTCCATTCCTTCACGATGCTCTAGTTTTATTTCTACACCAGGCAAAATAGAGCCTACCGACCCATCAATATTATATTCTGGCTCAAATCTATTGAAACTAATAACTGGAGATGTTTCTGTCATGCCATAGCCTTGACGAACTGGAACGCCAATGAAATTAAAAAACTTGCTCAAACGCGCTTGAAGGGCAGCAGCACCTACTACGATTCCATTGATTTCCCCTCCTAATGCTTCTCTAATTTTAGCATAAACTAATTTATCTGCAATTTTATAACTTAAACCACTTGGTTTCTCAGCAGTATTAGCGAGATTGATCGCCCAATAATAAAGTTTCTTTCGAAGACCAGGCATATCATGACCCTTTGAGAGGAGCCCATCATATATTTTTTCAAGCAATCTAGGGACACAGGTAAAGAAATTAGGTTTTACCTCTGCTAAATTATCTCTAAGCTTTTCAATACTCTCCGCAAAATAAACTTCTACACCCATAGCTATATATAGATATACTACGACTCGCTCAAACACATGACACAAAGGTAAAAAGGTGAGAATTTTTTTTCCTTTTCCAATTGGTAATAGCGGACGTATTGTTTCAATATTATGACATAAATTACGATGAGTAAGCATAACGCCCTTAGGATTTCCAGTGGTACCGGAAGTATAGATAATGGTACAAATATCTAGGCTATCTATTGATTGAGATATTTCCGCAACCTTATCAAATAAAGTCTCATCTTTCTTACGCTCGAAATCCTGAAAACTGGCACACCCCTCAATCGATTCAAAAGAATAAATTTCTTTTAAAAAAGTAAATTTTTCTTTAAAATCTTTTATTTTATCATAAATGACCTTATCTCCAATAAAAGCGAGTGCAATTTGAGCATCTTGGAATATGAATTCATAATCTTTTGCGCTTGAAGTAGGATAAACCGGTACATTGATAATTCCGACTAATAAACAAGCAAAGTCTACTAAAGTCCATTCATAGCGATTAATAGATATGATAGAAATTTTGTCTCCTTTTGTTAACCCACTATTCAGAAAAGCCGTTGCAAGCTTCTTGGAACGTTCGAAGAAATCATTGTTTGATATTGAGTGCCAAGTATTATTTTCTTTATAGTTAAGAAATTTAGGGATAGCTCCCAAAGATTCATTCGTTTTTTGATAATCAAAAACTCTTAGATGATGATATGAAGTTGTAGTCATAATATATAATTTAAGGAGTTAGTACTAAAAATTGACAAATAAATCCACCCATTAACGGAATAGTTAACACAAGATATCCTAATCGAATAAAAAGGAATCGCCAAGATTTACCTAATAATATATTTTCAATAAAATAAATAGGCAAAAAAGTAAACAATACCAAAATCAATCCATGAATCATACCATGACGAAAATTCCTAAATTCATTACCAAAGTCTAGTAATCCTTGTTTTATAAACTGATAAGCTGGGCTAGCTGGGTCATTTAGCCCTGGCAAATTCAACACAATAGATTTGATATGAGCCTGATGAATCACGACATAAGACAAACTAAACGACAAAGCAAAGGACAAAATTAAAACACCCAAAAGTTTTAGAACATTTGGAATGCTTAGTGAAATGTCATCTGGCCAACTTATAAAATCTGGCCAAAATCTCCCTAAAAAACCAGGATGAAAATAGATTAAAGCAGTTAGTATTGGAATTAAAGAAACTAGAATATAAAGTAACGTGTTTGACATATATATTTTTGGATGCAATATATACAAAAAATATTTATTCGAAACTAAAAAATAAAAAGCCTGACTTTGTGAGTCAGGCTTCCCCTAAATTAAAAAACTATGAAAAAAAATACATTGCAAAGATACATCAAAATTTTTAAATGGGTGCTGGTTTTTTAATCAAAGACTATTTTTTTGGTTTTTTTATGCTAAATTTACATTTGTTAGCAGTATGTAAAAAAAAATGATACATGTAACAAATTATATGTATTTTTGCCAAAAAGAACTTGTTGGCATGAGATTTCTAACCTCTATTATTTTAATAATCAGCTTAACTTTTATAAAAAATAGCGCATGTCAAGGCTTTAACAAATTCTACGCTTATGCTACTACAGGTTACAAATTAGGTAGCGTGTTTACAACTTTTCCTGAAGATTTTATCGCTACATCTTCAGTCAATCAGAATATATATGGACGTTTAGGAGGAGGAAATACCTTTTCAGGTGCTTTTGGATGGATGTTTCACAAAAATTTCGGATGTGAGATTTCTAGTGCATATCATTTAGGAAGCCCTAAAACGATAGCTACACAGAATGATTTATCTACAGGCGAATTCATTCAAAGAGATATTACAACTCATTCTTTTCACTCTGTAGGAAGTTTGGTCGCACAAGCCTATATTGCCAAATTTATTCTATATGCCAAAGCAGGAATTGTCCTTGGTTGGTATGGTAGCTCCAAAATCTCTGACCAATATCAGTTTAATACGACAAGTCCTAGAATATCTTATCAATATGAACACAACATGAAAATCGCTAGAGGTTTCAATGGGTCATTAGGGATTTTATATCCAATTGGTAAGGGTTGGTCAGTGATGCTTGAAGCCGAAGAAGTTTCGATTCAATCGAGCTTTCAATCTGCAACGCTTCTCAAAAATCCCAATGCCTTAAATCTTCCTGAAAAAATAGACTATGTAGCTGATATTTCAGGTAAAGGATTGGAATTTAAAAAAGAAATTCCCGTGTCTTATAGTTGTATCGGGATGAATATTGGGCTTCATTATGGTTTTGGAACTAAAAAATAGGCTATCTCTATGAAAAAAATGTTTACTTCAGTATTTATCATTTGCCTTGTATCTTTAACGATAGCTCAATCTAAAACTACCGAAGCATCTCAATTGGATATTAGTCATACTTCATATATACGTGTAGCTACGAGCTATGCTACTGGGTCGAACACGAGTTTATATTTGTTTGATCCGATGAATGCACTTCAAAATCAATCTTTTAATGCTACGCCAAGTTTGGGTGAGTCTATTTTGTTTAATGTTGGAATTGGAAAAATGTTGACGCGCAACATTGGTATCGAAGCTAATTTTAGTTATTTGCACGGACTTCCTATTAATGTCTATCGATTTAGCGCAACTACTTCGTCAGGAACTACTCATATCAATTCTGAACACCGAAACAAACAATTTTTATTTTTGCCTACTTCTATATTCCAAGTCCCTTTGCTTCAAGGAAAGCTAACTCCATACATAAAAGTAGGTATTATAATTCCAATGATGAATGAAACAAAAATGATGTATCAAATAGCTTCTGAAGATAAATCCATTACCAATCAATATGAATATCAAATAACCAATCAACTCAACCTTGGAATTAATGGCTGTGTTGGAATTCGTTATAAATTATCTAATCATCTCAGTGTGTTTTTCGAAGCCGAAGAAGACAATATCCGCTCCTTTCACAAAACAGCAAGCTTAACAAAACAAAGTATTTCCGGCTCGGTATCAGGTCAAGAAAAAATGCTACCTAATTATATGTTTGTAGATAAAACCTATACTAATTCAAGTCCTAATGAAGTTTTAAATTTTCCTGTGTCATACAATCGTGAAGCATATAATTTAGGCTTAAATTATTTTTTCTAAAGCAATTAAAAATCAAAAATATAATGAAAAAAAACTTTTTAATATTAATTCTAACCATAATAAGTCATAGCATGACTGCTCAATCCGATGTAGCCGAACTAAAACCTTATAATAAAGGAGTTATCTGGAGAGGCTTTAGTCATTTATGGAGCTATAATCATCGAGTCAATAGGCTTGGTAGTTATGTATTTTTAGATAGTCTTCAGCGTCCAGTGGGCGTATATGGGAGTGCGTCAGGGTTAGGAAGTGATAGCACATGGTACAGCAACTATTTTAGTGTGATAGAATCTCCAAACCTTAGATTTTTTCAAGGTGAAATTAAAATTCAAGTCACTGGAAAAGAAACTCAACTTCTATCAGAAAAGAAAGAATTTTCTGTAAAAGTCCCTGATTGGTTTCAAGAATTGAAAATGTATAAATCTATAATTAATGGTTTTGAGATTAAATCTTTGGAGCGTTCTGATTTACCAATTATGTTTGAAGCACATATCGATGATCCAATGTATAGCTCACAAAGCAAAGAGATTAAGTTTTCAGGGTTAATCAACTGGGTAGGGAACTGCCGAAGTGCAGAGTGTGAGGTATTCAATAATGGTACTTCTTATGAGATTACTTTGCATTATTTAATCATAGGTTATGATACAGAAAAAGCCATGTGCTTTGAGTTTAATAATAAATATGCTTATGAATGGACCACATATGCCGAACCAAAAGAGGAAGTTCTAAAAAAACAATATCAGGTCATCCCAAATAAATACAATATGTCTGCAATAGGGATTAAATCTTTTGGATTTATTTTAAACGAAGAGCAGTGGTTACAGGCTATGAATTACAGAATATCAATTGATAATTACAAAAAAAACGAAGGCATTATCCAAGCAAGCATTCTGATGAATTTTTTGGCTTGGAAAGAAGGAATGAAACAAAACGCTGTAGCCAAGAAGAAAGCTATGTTTGCTCATAGAAAACCAGGTTGGGTTTCATTGTCTTTGAATTCAGCAATCATCCAATTTAACGAAGGCAAGATAATTGATGGAACTTCCTCTGGCGGTTTGTATTGGCCAGGATGGAACGCAAACGCCTCAGGCACCAAAGCTTCTGAACAAAAATTTCTTAAATTCTAATAAACATCACTTCTCATGAAATATATCGTAATTTTTCTTGTTTTTTTATCTAGATTTATACTCTCAGCTCAAGTACATGACAATGGAATTGGGGGTTATGGTTATGTACAGCACAATATCATGCATCATGAACGAATCAGCGGGAATTGGACATATGGCGGTGGAGGACTTATCGTCAATAAAGTTTATTTTGCTGGACTTTATTATGGAAGTCAAGCGAACTCTTTTGAAAATATAGTATTTAATGATGGCGTAGGCTCTCTTTTGATAGCAGGCAAAGACACTTCACAATCTTGGTTTAGTTTGACTTTTTCTGATATTGGCGGGGAAATTGGCGGTGTTTTCTTCGCAGAAAAGCCTTTGCAACTTATCGTAAGTTCCAAAGTGGGTGCGCTAATATCAAGCTATAAAAACAATATAAACGGAATCAATCGCGATATTGATGATGAATTCCACAACACAACTAAATTATTTTTAAATTTCTCCCCAGAGCTCAAATTAGCCTTAATGCCTACCCGATTTCTAAAGATTCAGGTAGGAATGGGTTTAAGATTTTGCTTGTATAATGATGACAGACTATCTAATTCAGGCCCTATTGGCAGTAGAGATGCAATGCTTAATAGTTGGTACACAGCTTTAGGCTTATCTTTTGGTTCGTTTTAATATTTAAAAAAATAAAATATGCCTCATTATCATTCATTAGGAAATATTCCTTCAAAAAGACATACCGTTTTTAAAAAACCAAATGAAGGGATTTACTATGAACAATTATTTGGTACAGAAGGTTTTAGTGGTATATCTTCACTTTTATATCACATCAATCGACCAACCCAAATCATTAGAATTGATAAATCCTATAGTGTCGCACCCGAAATCGCTATAGCCAATAATGTAGCACCTAGACTACTTAAGGGTTTCGAAGCCAAGGCTACACCAGATTTCCTAGAGTCGAGGCAAGTTTTGATGCTAAATCAAGATTTACAAATCGCAGTTGCGGCTCCTCAAGCTTCTATGACTGATTATTTTTATAAAAATGGCCAAAAAGACGAGTTGATTTTTATACATAAAGGAAGCGGTACCCTTAAAACTTTTGTAGGTGAAATTCCTTTTGAATATGGAGATTATCTCGTCATCCCAAGAGGCACGATATATCAACTCCACTTTGAAACAACTGACAATAGACTGCTTATCGTAGAATCTACACAACCTATTTACACCCCTAAAAGATATAAAAATTCTTTTGGACAATTCCTCGAACATTCGCCTTTTTGTGAACGAGATATCAAACGCCCTCAAAACTTAAAAAATTATGATGAAAAAGGAGAGTTTATTTTAAAAGTCAAAAAAGGTGACTTTATCCATGAAATCATCTACGCCACCCATCCCTTTGATGTAGTAGGATGGGATGGGTATTTCTATCCCTATGGTTTTTCTATTCATAATTTCGAACCGATAACTGGAAGAATTCATATGCCTCCACCAATTCACCAAACTTTTGAGACTTCGTCTTTTGTCGTGTGCTCTTTCGTACCTAGGCTTTATGATTATCATCCGGATTCTATTCCCGCTCCTTATAATCATTCCAATATTGATTCTGATGAAGTGCTGTATTATGTCGATGGAGATTTCATGAGTAGAAATCATATCGAACAAGGCTATTTCACACTTCATCCAGGTGGTATCGTACATGGACCTCATCCAGGAGCCTACGAACGAAGTATCGGAAAAAAGGAAACCCAAGAATTAGCGGTGATGATAGACCCTTTTAGACCTCTTCAGCTTACGAAAGCTGCCCTAGGGCTAGAAGACCCTTCGTATCTTACGAGTTGGTTGGAGTAGATAGTGTATAAATTTATCTCAATAAAATTGATAAAATAGTGTAAAATTTTAAAATACCTTTTTTAATTTTACATTTTAAAAAATGTATAGACTCTAATGAAAGAAACCCTAACAAATTTATTGCGTTTACCTAGTGTTGCCATCGCATTGATCGCATTTGTAGGAGTTTTGGCTTTTGTCATAATTTTATCTCAAGCCTATAAATACAAATTTAATCAAGACCATACCATAGAGGTTACAGGCATGGCGAAAAAAGACTTTGAAAGTGATTTAGTACAATGGAGTGCTTCCTTCGAAAAAAGTGGTGAAAATTTAGCGAGTTTATCCAATGAATTAACCAAAAACAAAGACATTATCAAACAGTTTTTAATCGCTAAATCCATCAACGAAAAAGACATTATCTTCGAATCTGTGAATGTATCCAAAAACTATACGAATGTAGAATTGCCCAATGGTGGCTACAAATCTGTATTTCAAGGCTATAACCTTAATCAAACAGTTAGCATTTCCTCCAAAGACCTAAACGCAGTAGAAACCGTAGCAAGAGAGGTATCTTCCCTTATAGGTCAAGGCATAGAATTAAATTCCAATCAACCGAATTTTTATTTTAGCAAATTAGAAAGTTTGAAATTAGAACTCATCGCCCAAGCTACCCAAAACGCGAGAAAAAGAGCCGAAATTATAGCCGAAGAATCTAATGCGGGACTGGGCGGACTAAAACAGGCTAGATTAGGCGTATTTCAAATCACAGGTTTAAACTCCTCAGATGACGATTTTACTTATGGCGGCGTATTTGACACCAAATCCAGAAGCAAAACCGCAAATATTACCGTAAAATTAACTTTTAAAATCAAATAATATGTCAAAAGAAGTAAGTTCCGTAGAATACGGATTAGAAAAAATATTTGAAGGCGCACAAGACTTTTTGCCGCTTTTAGGGACAGACTATGTAGAATTTTATGTAGGAAATGCCAAGCAATCCGCACATTTCTACAAAACAGCCTTTGGATTTCAGGATTTCGCATATCGAGGCTTAGAAACTGGCTCGAGAGATCAAGTCAGCTATGTACTCAAACAAGACAAAATCAAGATTGTCCTTACGACTCCTTTAAATTCCAAGTCTCCAATCAATGAGCATATCGTAAAACACGGAGATGGCGTCAAAGTAATCGCACTTTGGGTCGAAAACGCTCGCTCTGCCTGGGAAGAAACTACAAAACGTGGCGCTAAATCTTTTATGGAGCCCACAGTAGAAAAAGATGAATTTGGGGAAGTAATAAGAAGTGGTATTTATACCTATGGTGAGACCGTTCATGTTTTCGTAGAGCGAAAAAACTACCAAGGTACTTTCTTACCTGGATTTGTCGCAAATAAAACTGACTACAACCCAAGTCCAGTTGGGTTAAAATATATCGACCATATGGTAGGAAATGTAGGCTGGGGCGAAATGAATACATGGGTCAAATGGTATGAAGAAGTTATGGGTTTCGAAAATTTCCTTTCCTTCGACGATACACAAATTCATACCGAATATTCAGCTCTCATGAGCAAAGTAATGAGTAACGGAAACGGTCGAATTAAATTTCCGATCAACGAACCTGCTAAGGCTGCCAAAAAATCACAAATAGAAGAGTATTTGGATTTTTACGAAGGCTCTGGCGTGCAGCATATCGCCGTAGCTACAGACAATATCGTAGAAACGGTAAGTCAGCTCAAAGCGAGAGGCGTAGAGTTTTTGCCACCACCACCGCAAGCCTACTATGATGATATCCCCAATAGACTCGGCAAACACATGAGTATGATGAAAGAAAATATCGCTGATTTGCAGAAATTGTCTATACTCGTGGATGCAGATGAAGAGGGATATTTATTACAGATATTCACTAAACCTGTGGAAGATAGACCTACTTTATTTTTTGAAATTATTCAGCGTATGGGTGCTAAAGGCTTCGGTGCCGGAAACTTCAAGGCACTTTTCGAATCAATCGAAAGAGAACAAGAAAAAAGAGGAACGCTATGAAATTAAACCTATGAAAAATTTATTATTTTTATGCGCTATGATAGTATGCGCTATGATGCATTTGTCCTGTCAGAAAATTCAATTGTTTGGTGAAACTAAACCTCAAGAGGAATGTATCACAGAAAAAAAAACCTACTATAAAGGAAAAATAGTCTATCGCTCATGTGCAAGCACTGTGGTGCAGTTTATTTCTGCGACTTCCACTCTCGGTCAGAGCTCTTGGCGTCCACTAAATGGGGAGACAGCTTATCAAAACGTTTTTTTGGTGAATAATTCCTGTGAGGAAATTAGTAAAATCGCTATAAATAAAGAATTTACGTTTCAAATTAACCCAAAAGACCAAAGCGAAGGCTGTATGGTATGTGCGATGTATGATGCTCCTCCTACTGTAGGATATTCAATAAAGATAAAAGAATAAATATGTACAAGTCTCTTATCATTTCTTCGCTTTTGGTTTTTGTTATGCTATATAGCTGTGACACCAAACCCTTAACAAAAGAATTTCCTTATGGAAGCTATGTCCTTTCAGAAATCAAAGTCTCAGAAAAAGACACTTTGACTTCGTTGATGATTGCAGTGATGGGTATGCTCGGTGGGAGTGACTCTGTTTTTCATTTTACAAAAGATTCTATAATACATGGTAAAGATAGAATGTCGTATCATTATCAAGAAGGTCCCTGGAAATCTAGAATAAATGAAGATTCAGCAACTATAACTATTTTTGAAGACAAAATCTATATTCAAACCAACCCTAGAGACACTTCTGTATTTCGCCTTGCTCATCGAATCTAAAGCGTTTTTTAATTCATAAAGGTGATAAACAAATTGTATTTTTTTGGGCATTCGAAAATAAATTTATGTCCATAGAAGCGATATCTTAATAGAATTATTTATTGATATTATTATCTAGCTCCGTAGGAGAGATATCTTAATAGAATTGTTTATTGATGTAATTATCTAGCTCCGTAGGAGCGATATCATAACAAATAAATCAAATTCATATCACCCCTACGGGGTTGGTATTCATTGTTTTATTTTTTCTATTAAGATGTTGCCCCGCTGGGGCTGATTTTGACATTCGAAAATA
>JALOMB010000134.1 GCA_025455685.1 Chitinophagales bacterium
AGATAAATCAATCTGAATATCTTGTGGATAAATATGAAGTAATTCTTTTGACACGATAAGTTTACCCATCATATCAAAAACTTGTATTTGTCCTTGCTTTAAGTATTCTTTAATTGATAAGTTTAATTTTTGATCTGAGACAATATTATTTATTAAGACAACAAAGTCTAGCTCATTTGATTCAGAAATTGAGTTGCTCGGCGTCCATTTATAGGATATAGCATTGACTATAGAGCCATCTTTGATACTAACGCCTACGAGATTAACTTCTTTGAACCCAACTCTTTGCTTATAAGAAGCTGTGGAGTTAAAGGAATAATTGAAAGGAAAAGGAAAATCTATAGATTTAAGATAATTGTTTGAAAAAACTCTATTATTTGATATCATAAACATTTGATATCCAAAGTTTCCAAATTGAATTCTAGCATTTTCCTGAGCAGCTAATGAAAACAGATAATTTCGATAAACTTCTAAATTTAAACTATCTTGGTTGTCCAATGTGAATTTAACTTCTATTGGTAATTTAGCTACACTATCAGAGAAAATATTAATGTATCGACTACCAAAAACATGACCATTATAGTTATTTCTAAACGATGCTGGAATAAACACCTCATCGCTTGTTACATTTATAGTAGGAGTATAAACGAAATTATTTCTCCTTTTAATCCCTAAGTAGGATGTAGAGTCATTTAATCCATAATACAAAAATCCTTGTTTATCTTCACAAATAGGTTTTAGATTGAATTGAGATGTCGAAGGATGTTTGAGCGTTTGAATATTAGTCGTATCAAATAATCTCAAGAAAACAGTATCAGAGGCAATAGCACCACAAGGAGGGTTTCCATTTATTTTGACATAGAATTTATTGTATCCTGTACGAGACAAGGCAGTAATTTTATACTCAGGGTTTGTGGCATTTAGAATTGGTATATCATTATTAAACCACTGAAATGCACCTGAATAATTTGCTACGACCTTCAAAGTAGCACCAATACCATCACATGGCCTAACTGCATCGCTAGGTTGAACTATGATTTCAGGCATTCTAGAGAGTACCACTCTAGTAACAGTAGAGGCTATAGTAGGACATGAGGATGATTTAACATCTGCATAATAAAGACCACTATCTTGATTAGACGTTCTGACAACGTTATAAGTTCTAAATATTTGAAATGGTATAGCCTTACCATCTTTATACCAAGTAATCTGTGTGTTAGGATTAGTTAGGTTTTCACCTGTCAATACAATTTGAAAAGAATCGCCAACACACGCCCTAACAACACTTGGTAAAGGTTGCGTAAATTTAGGACATAAATTCAAAGTTAATGTAGCATCATTTGATCGAATATGTCTATTCGAACAAGCACCATTGAAGAATACCTTAGCATGATAGTCACCTGCAAATGTAGAAGAAAAACTTGGAATAGTATAGTTTTCACTTGCATTTGTCGGAGTAGAACTGTTTTCAAAAAACCACTGAACCTGACTATAGTTAGAAGGTACAATGCTCAAGGTATAACGTTCACCTGTATAGAGACTTGCGGACATTGGCTGTGTTGTAATTGTAGGTTTTGTTTGTACAGTAACAGAAAAAGTGGTAGTTTCACCACCAGGATTAGCTGTTCGGATGTATGTACCTGCATCTGAACTCATTACTTCATTAAAGAATAAAAAAAATGATGACCCCACAATTGGCTGTCCATTCTTTGTCCAAGAATATGATGTAGCTCCCGCAACAGGTGTAAATGACAAGGTATCGACAATACCTTCGCAAAGCACTTCAGATACCTGAGCTTGCGCACTAAAACACATTAAACTAAATAAAAAACTAAATAAAAATCCTCTCATATGATTTGGTTGTATTTATAATGTCGCAAATTTAATATTTTTTTTCGGAATGATAATGTTTTTTTTACAATTCATCGTTTTCCACTTGGTCATTGATAATGTCGTCAATAGAATTTCTTTCGAAATTTCTATTCAAAGCATTGTTTTTCTTCAATTGTTGCGCCATCTGATCCACTAGTAAGTCCACACATTGTTCAAAACTATTTCCTGATTGACTAGCATGTAGCACTTTGTTTGGAATGGTACAAGATATTTCCATGACATTTTCTTCTAATTTGTTTTCTTTTTTGAGAAAAACTTCTGTTTTGATAAGTTTGCTGTGAAAAGTACCTAATTTAGAGATTTTTGACTTGATGTAGTCATGAGTCTCTGAGCTTATTGTGTGTCCTGAGGTGTTGATATTTAGGTTCATAACGGTAAAGTTTTATAAAGTGGAACAAATTTATAAATACAAATATACAAAAAAAATTATAAATTCTATTTTATTGTTTTTTAATTGTTTTTATCTTTTAACCCTGATAAATAGATGAAGATATGAAGAGACACAAATAAAGGCACAAAGTACAGATATAAAAAAGGTGCACAGAAAAAATTAAAAAACAAACCGATATATAGCTTCGTGATAAGCGCCATAGTTGATATTTTAGGGCTTTTGTAGATTATCATCATACATAAAATCCCTAAACCAAGGTGAACTATCCATTGAAATTTATAAAAATAGCTAAAAGCTTTATCTATGTTATCCGGCCATAGTTTAAATGCATATAGGGCATAAGATAGGCCATGACTCAAGTGATGAGGAATATCATTGGCAGCTTGCCATGAAAAAGTATTCCAAATTCCTCTTGCGCTTATCACATAATAATCCAAACCCTTTATAAAAGATTTTCCAGAATCATATAAAAGAAAAGGCATCATTGTAAGTATTCCAATCGATAAAACTAAAAAGCTATATTTTACAAAGGATCTCCAACCAAATTGATAAAACAAAAAATACGATATTGCTGGCAGCAAGAAAATGATACTCTGCCGTGAAAACAAACATAAACTGACTGAAATACCAATCCAGAATATTGATTTTGAATGAAAAACCGGTATTAATAAACAATAATAGGCTACTATCAAAAACTCTATTGAATTTACGAATTCAAAATTCTGAAAATGGAGTACACAAACCCATACAATGGTCAACAGCACAATAATAATTAAAAAAAAATCTTTATTCCTAAACAAGTTAACTTGCTTGATGCTATAAAATAATACTATAAAGTAAATTGAGATAGGAAGCCATCGATAATCAATATGAAATATATGTGGCAAAAGAAATGGCAACCACCTCAAAGAAAAATAGTTAGGAAATACAGTCCAATCAAATTTCATGGGTAAATAGGGAAATTCACCATTCAAAAAGCGACTGACATAGAGCTGAATTGAAGGTATAATGTCTGAATTGTATGGATTAGGAGGATTTCTGTTAAATAAGTCATTACAATAAATCAAAAGCAACATGAATAGAATGGTTAAAAGTCCATAAATCCATTTTGTAGGGACTCTTTTGAGCAAACTAAATGCTGCAAAATGAATCGATTCGTTTCTATTTAAAAGAGTAAATGCGGATATAAAAAAAACTACATGTGCTATAGTATATAACGGCGT
>JALOMB010000135.1 GCA_025455685.1 Chitinophagales bacterium
TCTATGATGAAGCAGATAATCTCGCAGCTAATTTGTATGACTTAATAAATGCCAATAATTGATGATAAAGCTATTTATAGAATACTCATTTTTATTATCGATAGATGAAATGAGACGGCACAATATAGATAAAATTTCCTTTGGTGAAATGCCAGAGCTAATGTCGATAATTCATATCATTACGCACTATAAGAATAATTTTTTGGACATAAAATTGACACCAATCGAAAGGGAGAGTAATCCATTTGTAAAGAAGATATTCAAAGAGAATCCTCCTGGGGTTATAACATTTGACATCAACAAGCCTGAAAAAAATGCAGTATATTTTACTACAAAACTAAATGCGGAAGAAGCGAAAGTTTTATCTATTGAACAACAGTGTATGATAATAAGTATTGAAAATTATCAAGAAATTTTTAAATATACTTTAACGAACACTTTATATATTGATAATGAATTCAAATCTAAAGGAAATCCTTTAAACTTTTTGATTTTTGATCTAAAAATACAAGACCCTTTTTTTTTAGCAGACAATAGAATTTATCAAAAACAAGTAGAATTTATTAAATCCATATTCCCTATAGATAATACTTTATCAATTGATACATACACAAATCAATATCCAAACAAGCATAAAAACAATCGTTTGACTCCCGATGAAAAAGATATAGCTCTTTTCAAAAAATCCATTCCCAATAGTATTAAAAACAAAGAAGTGAAGATAGTAGAAAAATTTCACAATAGAAATATAATCTCAAATTATTTTATAGCAAGCTCCGAGTTTGGATTTAATCTAGCAACATATAAAGAAGAGCTTCGACCTTCATTACTTGTCTGTATTCCTTGTTTTACATACGACCCACACCAAAGATATTTTATATTTGACGCTACAAAGGAAAATATAGAAAAACAAATAAAATAAACGAACTAAGTTTTCGTAGGAATTTTGTATGTTTGTGGCTATAAAAATTTAGTACATCAAAAAAAACACTATTTTAAAAATAAAATTACCGCCACTTTTTTTAAAATATTTTATATTTATCCTATGAATAAAAAAATTAAAACCTTGTTTGTTTCCTTTGATGCGGAGCTGAAGCCCAATCAAGTTTCGGCCTTCAGAGGGGCTGTGGTGGAGAAAGTAGGCCGTGCTCACGTAATGTATCACAATCATCTCTCAAGCGAAAAGGTAATTTATGCCTATCCACTGATCCAATACAAATCGGTAAATGGCAAGCCATCGATTTTTTGCATAGGCGAAGGGGTGGACAATATACATCTGCTTTTTCAGCAAAAAGACCTCAATATACAGGTAAACGACGAAAAAATGACCTTAAACATCAATAAACTAGATATGCATCAGTTTACGCTCAACGTATGGAAAGATGTGTCTGGATTTTCTATATGGAATTGGCTGCCTTTCAATCAAGAAAACTTCAAAACCTACAAATCATTTACATCCGAGACGGATAAAATTGCTTTTCTGGAAAAGATTTTGATTGGAAATATTTTATCATTTGCCAAAGGCGTAGATTGGAGAATAGAAGAGCAAGTAGTATGCAATATCAAAAGCATCAAATCCGAGAAAACGGTAAGATACAAAGGCAACCCGCTGATGGCGCTAGACATAGAATTTGAGAGCAATGTGTTTTTGCCACACAATATAGGCTTGGGCAAAGGAGTGAGCCACGGATTTGGAATTTTAAGAGGAATCAAGAAAAAATAATATAAATATATGGCTAAATATCAAAACGGTGCCTCCGTACAAGGCATACAAGACTTTATCTTCAAGACCAATAAGCTCCAAGAAATCATAGGCGCTAGCGAAATAGTAGAGCAAATTTGTAAAAAATGGTTTTTTGAAGTTTCTAACAAAGAAGACAGCAATCTCATCTTATCCGCTGCCGGAAATATCAAATATTTGTTTGATAATGAAGATGATTGTAAACTAGTGGTAAAAAGTTTTCCTAAATTCGTAATGGAAAAGGCTCCGGGCATTACGATTAGTCAAGCTGTAGTGGAATTGTCTGGCGAAAGCTACACCTATGATGATATCAAAAAACTGGAAGAAAACCTGAAAACGCAAAGATCCAAACCGCAAATACCGCTTGAAAATGGTTATATGGCTGTGGAGCGAGCGAGACGAACGGGTGGTGTGGTACTAGCATCGGACAAGGATAATAACGACTTAGCCACTATAAAAAAATTAGAGGCGAAAGACAATAAAGCACTTTTTGAAACATTGACGGGTGAAACGATTGGCGAAAAGGAAATGCCACTAGATTTGAAGGATATGACCAAATCAGGCAGCAACTCCTGGATAGCAGTCATTCACGCCGATGGCAATGGATTGGGAAAGATTTTACAGAATTATGGTAAAGAATTGATAGCAAATAAAGAATTCAAAGAGTTTTCGAACTCAATCCAAAATGCTACCGAAGCGGCTTGCAAAGATGCTTATGATACGGTGATAAAAGAAAATTTAAAAGTTGGTGACAAAAAAATACCTATACGCCCAATCATCATAGGTGGCGATGATGTTACGATTATCATACGGGCAGATTTGGCGCTGGATTTTACCAATCAATTTCTTAAGTCATTTGAAAAAGAGAGTAAAAGGCATTTTGAAAATTTGACAACAAAACAACTAGATAAAGGCCTTACCGCTTGCGCCGGAATTTGCTATGTAAAAGACAGCTATCCGCTCCATTACGCACTCAAGCTATCGGAAGAATTGTGCAAAGATGCCAAAAAACTAGTAAAAAAGGATATAACCACTTGGAAAGATAAAAACTATCTACCAAAATCAAGTCTAGCGATATTCAAAGTAATGGATTCTTTCGTAGAGCCACTAGAAGATATGAAAAAAAGAACGATGAATGCAGAAGGAAATATAGATTACTACGCCGGACCGTATTGGATAGAAGAAGCACATTCACCTAATGTGACTCAACTAAAAGATATGATGAAAAAAATAGAAGAGGAATCCAAAAATAATAAAGATGGCAAAGACTCCAAAGGCGTCTCGAAGATTCGTCAATTGATCTCCGAATCCTTTGTAAATATAGATAATATGAAAATAATGAAAGAAAGAATGAAAGAGATGAATTCAAAACTTTACGAAGATTTAAAATTAGACGAAAATTTGAAAGAAAATTCTTCAAGCATCTTATACGACATCATCAATCTTCACGGCTTTAAATATTAAATTTTATGATCCAATACAAAATAGAATTTTTATCCGAATGGCATATCGGCTCTGGGCTAGGCGCAGGGGCAGCTGCCGATGCCACGGTACTACTAGATACCAATAAAATGCCCTATATCCCCGGCAAAACCATAAAAGGACTTTTAAAGGATACGATGAAAGATATTGAAGAGGTACAACCCAACCAAATATCCGCAGATGATATCAAAGCCCTCTTCGGACTAGAAAGCAATTCGCGAGGGGTAGCCATATTTTCGGACTGTACCCTCA
>JALOMB010000051.1 GCA_025455685.1 Chitinophagales bacterium
CCTACAAAATTTCCATTCTTTCTTATATTAAACCAATTTCTACCACTTCCACCCGTAATATTTACTCCTAAAGTAACATCGTTAGAATTTGGTCCATCGGATACCTTGGTGAGGGTTACATTGAAGTTGGCGCATAAATTTGACACGCTATCTATCACATTAAGATAAGCAGTATCTTTGCAATTTGTAACAGTATCCTCAACTATAATACGATATGAACCCGATGTTTTGTTATAAAACTGCGTTAATCCATTATAAGAAGCAGCATTATAATTACCATTTAAATGTAAGACTGAAGAAAATCCCCCAACGCTACTAGCTCCAGTGACATGTACACCTAGAGTTACATCGTTTGAAATTGGTCCATCAGATACTTTGGATAAGGAGGCATTAAATGAGGCGCACGTCAAGGATCTATTAAAAGTATCCGTAAAGTTAAATACCATTGAATCTAAACTTACATTATTTACTGTATCTCTAATGACAACAAAAAAATTAAGATATTTTGCTACATTTGGAACCATAGGTGATGTAGTGCTATTGCTCGAACCAAACTTAGTTCTCATTCCACCCCAGCTTCTGTCATAAAACCAAGAAGTTTGATATCTCGGCAAGTTAGTTGATTTCAAAGTAACCTGATACACAGCATCATGAATTAATGGTCCATCCGATATTTTCTGCACAGACTGAATAAGGGGATGAACTTGTCCTAAAACGTTTTGAGTCCAAAACAGCATCGCCATAGACAGAAGCACGACGCTAAATAGTTTTTGAATTGTTTTCATAAGATATTGGGTTTAGGTATTATCGAGATTTATAAAGCAAAAATACATTGACTAATTTAAATTTATGTACAGAAAAATATGTATTTGTTAGATAGAAACAAGAATTTTGAAGAGGAAAAAAAATTAATTTTGAAATAAATTAGGTAAAAGAAATCTTCTGTATGGGTTAAAAAAACATAACTGCGAGTGAAATTCTAAGAAAATTAAATAAGCTAATGTTTCACCAATCGCTGCGGTCGATATCCATCTATGTGAAGTGAATAAACTCCCGAAGTAAGGTGACCTATATCTATGATTTCACGATTTGACTTCATGAGAAATACATATACTTGCTGACCTAGTGAATTATAAATCTTAATTTCCTCTGGCTGAATAATATCTTTCTTTACAGTGAACTTATCACTAACCTGAGTTGGGAAAATGTGAAGTCCTAGATCCTTTATAGTGCTTATATGACTGGGTTTTCGAGCCAGAATTGCTGACGTCGTATCTCCTCGTATCGGAATAAGCCCAAAATTATCATCTATCATAGCGATATCTTTAAAAGAAATCCGGATTTCTTTTGTATTTTCTACAGATAAGCCAATATCTACATCGACTACGACGATTTCTATCGCCCCCACATCTCCTACGCCTGCATTTGAAGGCCCATAAGTGCGAACTAGAGCTGCTTGATTGATAGAATCAGGTAGATTGGTAGAATCCAAAATCGCAACATCTAAACCATCTGGGTTAAAATTTCTTCCTTGACTAAAACGAAAGGAAACATTCTCTGGGTTAATATTCTTGACAAAAAGCCCTTCATCATACAACTTAACTTCATATTGAAAAGCCAATCCTCTAGCATTGAGATTGAGGTTTGATTCGATTTCTGTATTTAATTTAACCTTAGCGGTATCTGATTTGAGATAAACAGTATCGACGCCTATTTTTGCGATAAGTTTTGTGCTGTTGGACGCAGGACTTAGTTTCGGGGTATAAGGTTTGCTTTGTTTATTGAAATTACTCAAAATAGCCGAAAAATCAGTTTCATTGATTACGCCATTACCATCGGCATCGGTAAATTTAGCATTCAATCCAGATAAATTCTGCCTCCAAGGAGCGGCTTTATAAGCCTGAAAGAGCAAATTGCTTTCTAATAATTTTCTAGGATTTCCTAACTCACCATAAAAAACACCATAGGGCAAAACATCGAGATAATTAACCACGCCATCATCGTTTAAGTCCCCTGAAAATACAGAATCAAATACCCAATTCACCCTTACAATTACAGAGGCAGTACTCGTAACTTGAGTTACATTGTCTTTAATTCGATAATTAAAAGTCAAGTTAAAAGTACTTGTATCTAATTTGTTAAACGATATAGAATTATTGACCACCTGTACATTATAAAGCGAAGAGTTTGGGACAAAAACAGAATCAATAATCGTATTAGAAGTAATTTGATCATTTCTCAAGACATCAAATCGGTATAATCCGGAATCTTTATGAATAGTAAAGGTGTCATTTTGAGCTACCTGAGCCTGATTGAAACTATAAACGCAGACAAATGCAAAGAAGATAAGTAGCTTTTTCATAGCTTAATAGTTTTAGAATTATAAATTGTATGTAATTATATGACAAAACTACAAATAAAATTCATTTTATTTTGGCATAAAATATTATCTTTGTTAGATGAAAAAAAATTAAAAACATATGATTTCTTCAAGTATAGTAGAAATTTACCTTAACTTATTAGATACAGAGCTAAAATCCTTGGACAAGTATATACATACAAGCGAGTGGCAGAATTCATCTATCATCGTAGAAATTCACGCCTACTTTTATGCTCTAAAAAAGAAAAATCAACTCGAAAACTCCAATAAAGAAGATTTATATAGAATTCTATATGGCAAAGCGCCATACAACGACTCCAAACTGAGATTTAACCTCAATCGCCTCACACAAGCCATCAAACAATGGCATCTCATAGAAAAAGCAGAAGAAAATCATCCTTTGACTCAGAAAATATGGATGGATTATTTATCTGAAAAAAAACTCAAAAAAAATTCCAATTTTCAACTCAAACAACCCACTGCTGCTGCTATCTCAAGCGAATACAAGTATTTAGATTTGTATTTTCGTTCTCAGCTAAGTGCTGCTTATATCCTCAGGTATCAAAAAGACTACGCCAATCAATACAAAGCAATTTTGGAGATTATAGAATCTTCTCAAATATTTGCAGATTTGACTTTTTTGAGAAATTACTGTAGTGTCATAAATTTATCACAAATTTATCGAGCTTCTGATTTGGAAATCCCTGTAGAGCGGCTCGAGGCGATTAAACACAAATATAGTCAAACGGATTATTTAGAATTTAAACTCTATATATCTCTTTTGGATATGCTGCTATATAGAGAAGAGCAACAATATTATGATTACAAGGCCTTGCTACTAAAGCATATTTTCGAAATCAATGACGTGGAAAAAGTAGGATTTATCAATTATTTGATTAATTATACCATTTCTAAAACAAATTCTGGAAATCAAGATTTTCTGAAGGAGCGATTTGAGATTTATCAATTTTTAGAAGCTCAGAATTTGTTTGTTTTGCCAGGATTTGTAGACTATCGAACGATCAACAACGTAATTCTCATCGCCCTAAGAATGAAAGAAATCACTTGGGCAGAAAGATTTCTTCAACGACATATAGAATCAATCGAAAATGAAGAAAAAGAAACTTGTTTGCATTATAACCTAGCTAGAATTTTATTTGAACAAAAACAATACAAGGAAAGTCTGTATCATCTGCTCCTTGTGGATTTCAGCGAAGACGTATTCTATGCGCCAAACTCTAAAATGCTTCTACTCAAGACTTATTTTGAAATTCGTGAATATGAGTCTTTTATATCGCTTACTAAGAGCTTCAAGCAGCTAGTAAAGCTAAACAAAGTCTTGTCAGATTTGCATAAAACAGCTTATATCAATTTTATATTATTTGCAAAAAAATTGTTTCAGGCTTCCAAAAACAAAAAGAAACTTATTGCATTGGAAATTTCAGAAACCAAAACCTTGGTGGAAAAGCAATGGCTTCTGGAAAAAGCAAATGCATAAAAAATTCCTTGCCTAATAAAAGACAAGGAACTTTTAATTCTAAAATACAATACCAATACTAGCCTTTTAACTGTTTCATGGCCGTTGCCCAATCTTCTAAATGATGAACTTCTACTATTTTGCCATCTACTATTTTATGAATATCAATGGTCATGATATCAAAAGATTTTGTACCGTCTGTTGGTAAACCCATAAAATCGCCGTTTGGGGTTCCTGTAGCTTTGCTTCTCACCACATATTTGCCTTTTTCCGCATCATGCAATAAATCTTGTGGCTCCCAAATTAGGTTTGGAATTAATTTCCAAAAAAAACCTAATTGCCCAATCAATTGTTCTTTTCCTTTGCTATCTACGGAACCATAAGATACAAAATCATCGGCTAAAATTGGGTTTAATACCTCTGCAGGAGTAGTTTCGGTGTTTGCGGTTAATGCTTTTCTGTAAAATGCCATTAAGGCTTCTTTGTTTTTGTCCATTTTTATTAATTTTAAAGTGATTTAATAATAATGCAAAGATAAAGCGAGTTGCTATATCAAACAAGGGACAAATCGGACTTAATATGGTACTTTTGGGAAATTATTTATTTGAAAAAGATTCTCTAAAGGATACTGGGGTAATTTGAGAATTTTTTTGAAATAGCGGATAAAATAAGCTGGGTCTTCGAATCCTAAATTCTGTCCAATTTCTTTGATAGATAAATGAGTATGAACTAGAAGTCTTTTGGCTTCCAATAAAATTCTATCGTTGATTATTTCTTTGGGCGATTTACCTAGAATTTTTGCTGTGGCTTGACCTAAGCGTTTTTCCGATATGCAAATCATTTTTGCATAGTCGTTCACGCTTTTTAATTTTGTAAAATTCGTTTCTAGCAAATCTCTAAATAGCATAGTATAATCTAAATCAGCTCCTTTTTTGACTTTGGTAAAGCCTTGTTTTAGTTTATCTCTCTCAGCTAAAAGCAATAAATTATGTAATAAATTTTTAACGATAATAGGTTTAGCCTTATCCGCAGGTAAATTCAATTCTTCTAATATATGCCGACATAAATTAGCATATTTTTCAAAATCTATTTTTTCAAGCTTTACAGTAGGTTGGTCAACTATAGAATTAAATAAAATGCTACTCCTAAGTAAATTGATATCCTGCTGGGAGGTGCAAAAAAATTCATCGGTAAAAATGATTAAAAATCCATCATATGGCTGATTTGGGTCAAAATAATGTACCCTATCTTTGTCTATAAACAGCAAACTATATGGCTCCACCGAAATAGGCTCAAAATCCACATAATGCGTTGGATGACAACTGGTGAATAAGTAAATATGGTAAAAATCAACCCGATGAGGGTGTTTCATTTGTTCTATATTGGCTTGTACGAGTTGATTTAGAGAAATTACCTCAATTTGTAGGTCTTCGCTAGGTTTAAAACGGAGTTTTTTGATCTCTTTGGTCATTGCACAAGCTAAAAAATAGCTTAATTATAAGGATTATTAGGGAAATCAGGATAGAGCAAATAGCGACTTCTAATTTGATTAAATTTCTTCAAGCCATAGAGCCAAGTTTTACGGATATCATATTCAGATGAATTACTCTCGATTTGAAATTTCAAAGTTGAATTACCTGCTAATTTATTAAAAAATAAATTCTGTAAGAAGAACTCTTCCGGTTTAAGTTTCCAATTTTTGTAGGCGTTGATTAAAATACTCAAAGGCAATTTAAAAAGTTTCTGAGGTTTTAATTGTTCTCCATAGCAGACTTTTCCATGAAACAGGGGTGACTTAGCGCCTAGACTTGGCTTAGGGATAAATTTATGAGTAAAGACTAAAGAATCCAAAAATGGTGAGCCATACTGCTCAAAAGGGGTATTGGTTCCTCTACCAACGGACACATTAGTTCCTTCGAAGAGACATAAAATAGGATAATACTGAATCGCTAAATCGCTTCTAAGATTCGGTGAAGGCGGCACAGGTAAGCTATAGGGTCTAGAATGATAATAATTTTTCATTTCAATCACATAAAGCTCGGGTCTATTCATATTACTCAACCAACCTTCATAAGAAATTAGTCTAGCATATTCCCCAATAGTTAGTGCATAGACAATTGGAATAGACTGAAGACCTACGAAGCTTTTCTGGCTTGCTTCTAAGATTGGTCCATCGATATAGTGGTCATTTGGATTGGGTCTATCGAGCACGAAAATTGGTTTTCCATAATTAGCACATGCTTCGATCATAAACTGCAAAGTAGAAATATAAGTATAAAAACGAACGCCTACATCTTGAATATCAAATACTACAACATCTATGCCTACGAAGTCTTGTTCCGCTGGTTTCTTTTCTTTGCCATAGAGGGATCGCACAGGAATACCAGTCTTTTGATCTACATAATCACCAACCTTTTCTCCGGCATCTTCTTGACCTCGAAATCCGTGCTCCGGGGCAAAAATTTTGACTACATTGATATTTTTGGAAAGCAAGAAATCAACTAGGTGTTCATTCCCTTTCATAGAGGTTTGATTGCATACTACAGCGACTTTTCGGTTGAGCAAGGAGGGCAAATATTTATCTGTTTGGTCGATACCTAACTCTAGTGGTTTATTTTTAATAGAATCTATGGCTCTTGCTAATTCTAGCTCATCTTCACCATTGTCAATTTGCATACCTTGTGCCGTAATTGTAAAAGTCACTAGATAAAAAAAGAAAAAGAAAAAAATTCGTATCATTTTATTTGTATATTTTTGTGGTATGAATATACCTTGGACTACAAAGATAGGCATTATTTTATTAAAAAATGCTAATTCTCGAATTCGATATTTGTTAATCATCTCTTTTGTAGCAATGATATTGACTTCCCTAGTGATGTTTATGACTTCTTTTTTTCTCAAGGGATTTAATCAAGAAATCAAAGAAAAATGTTTCCATTATTCAGCACATATTCAAATATTACCTTATTCACTAGACAATAATCCTACGGCTTATGAAGTAGACCTCTCAAGCGAAGTACTTAATTCAATTAAAAACCTCCCTGAGGTATCCTCTGTTAACTCTGTGCTCTATCAAGGTGTAATTCTCAAAAATCATGATAAAATAGAAGGTCAGATTTTAAAGGGTATAACCGATGTGTCGAAATACAAAAATTTTATCATTGATGGTAATATTTCAACGTTAAACAACTCAGACTCGATAAATCGAATCGCTTTATCGCAACAAACTGCTAGAAAACTAGGTGTGAAAGTAGGTGAAGATATTTTAATCGCTTATTTGATTGGTTCAGATTATAGCATAGATAAATTTCGAGTAACCGCTCTGTTTAAAACTTCTTTAGAAGAATTCGACCTGACTTATAGCTTAGTCCATAAAACTCTGATTAGGGAGCGATTACATCTAGATACCATGAGAAGTCATACAATAGAAATCATGCTGCATCACTATGAAGATTTACACAAAACACTTCCTCATATTGATACTTTGGTGCCTGATTATCAGGTTTTGGATATTGCGCAGCTTTATCCTTCTTTGTTTGACTGGCTTCACCTTATGTCTCAGAACGAATATATCATCTGGACTATTATGCTTATTGTATGTATTGTCAATATTTTGTCGATGATATGGATTCTCATTCTCGATAGAGTTCAGATGGTAGGTACGCTTATGGCATATGGAGCTCAGAGAAAACACATTTATAGTATTTTCTTTCAAACGACAATTATGCTTCAGGTATTTGCTTTTGGGCTTGGGTTTATTTTTTCTTTAGTATTCCTCTGGCTTCAAAATTCATTTCATTTAATTAAGCTTGATGAAGCAATTTATTATATGAGTTATGCGCCTATGTCGTTTGCTTTGGACAAGGTGATCTATGTATTTATATTGTCTTTTGTAGCTTCGTGGCTAGCTATTTTGGTAGCTGTAAATTTGGTTTTGAAAAATTCAATTACATCTTTGACTAAGTTTGAATAATACAACAAGCATCAAAATTACTCCACTACTTCATTTTCTAGCTGATCGAAATAGGCTTCGCAGATTGTGGGGATATATTTGCCCATTATTCGGTATTCGGTATGCTCCCATTCTCGCTCCAACCTTAGCTGATACCTAAGGGCAGTAAGCCAAGCTATATGCCTATGGATTAATTCTTTGCGGATCAAATCTTGATTTTCCCCTTTGATAAAGCTACACACCGCAGCACCAAAAGTTCTAGAATTGTTTACGATCCCCCCAAATTTTTCTGGCTTCCCAAGTTCTATCGTAGCTAGCATTATTTTTAAACCCCAAATAAAATGCCACCGCTATTCCCATTACCCCCAGTGGCTGCCAATTGATAGAAATATCAAAATTTCGATTGTGATAAAGATATTCAAAAACAAATGTGAGTAAAAGTGCATATAAAGCACTGTAAATAAAGGGCATTTTGCTCCAATTGAAAGTCATCCAAAACCCATAGCGTCTTTTTGTGTACATCGTGTTTATTTATTTATTTTTAAACCGCAAAAATATTCTAATTACTTAGAAGTAAACCTAGAAATAATTATACCTACCACCGCCACCATATAAAACTGTCCCAACATTCCAAAAAAAGCTACCAAAAGCTGAGAACTATCATTGAGGGGTAAAATATCGCCAAAACCTATGCTAGTAAGGGTAATAAAACTAAAATATAATAGTTTTTGATAATTTTCGGCTACCAGATTGCTAAGATTGGAGAATGAATTTGGGATCAACAAATTCAATAGAATAAAGCAAAACAGTGCTATCATACTCAATAGTAAATAGCCGCAAAACGAACCTATAACTACATTGAGCCTTACCTCTCGGGTATAGGTAATTTGCCGCATTACTTCCACAAAAATAAATGTATAAAACAAAATATAAAAAGAAGTAAGGAAATATAAAAAAAGGAGCTCTTGATTAAACACTAAAAATAAAAAAGGCATTGAGATACTGATAATGGTTAAAACATTTCGGATCCATAGAATTTTGCCTTTTTTCTCGTTGAAAATCCCATAGCTGGCTATAGCTATCAAAAGCATATTGATTGGCCATACAAATTCTAAATAGATTAGATTGTTGGGAAAAAAGATTTTATCAAAGATAAGAAATACTAGGGAAATGAGTAGTATTTCAAACCGATACAAATTGAGTCTATTTTTGAGGGTGTTTTTTGGTTGATTCATTCTTTTTGATTTGATCGTAATTTATTTTCAAATACAATTTCTCGGTGCTTTATCCCCCATTCAATAATAGTTTGGATGAGTTCTTTGATGCTTTTGCCGTGGGTGGTAAGATGGTATTCTACTATATTTGGACTTTGAGAAACTATTTTGCGCTCCAATATTTTAATATCTTCTAAATATCGCAATTCTTTGGTAAGCGTAGAAGAAGTGATTTTACTTAATTTCGATTTGAGTTCGTTGAATCTTTTAGGACTGTCGCAAAGATGTGCTAATATCTTTCCACGCCATTTGCCCCCTACTATATCCAATACATCGGCTACAATTTTTATTCCTTGTTGT
The DNA here is from genome assembly GCA_025455685.1 of Chitinophagales bacterium. GTDB lineage: Bacteria > Bacteroidota > Bacteroidia > Chitinophagales > JADJOU01 > JALOMB01. Next base: position 9,384 of record JALOMB010000051.1, read on the forward strand.
TTGTCTTTTATTTCCATTAAAAAAAATAATATAAAATACTAGGTATCTTAGAAGATACTTATAATTTAGTGATATGCGGTAGCAAAAATATACTTTATATTTATCTTTGCTGCCAAAAATACATCAATGATGAAAAAAATAGTTTATAATCAATACGGAAATTTTGATCAATTACAATTAGTAGCGGTTGATATCCCCAAAATTCAAGAAGATGAGTTGCTCATAAGCGTAAAAGCTGTGGCAATAAATCCTTTGGATTGGAAAAAGCTAGAAGGTCAGTTGAAAATCATTACGGGTAAAAAATTTCCTAAAGGAATAGCGTTTGATTTTTCTGGCGTAGTAGAAAAAGTTGGAAACAGTGAAAATAACTACAAAGTAGGCGACGAGGTTTTTGGAACTTTAGACGCTATGAAAGGCGAGGCACTGGCAGAATATTTGGCGGTAAAAAGTGAAACTATCTATCCAAAACCTAATAATGTATCTTTTGAAACTGCGGCGGCCGTACTTACAGGGACTACTACTGCAAAATTACTTTTGGATAAATCCAAAATGAAAATTGGAGATAGCGTATTGATAAATGGTGCTAGTGGTGGGGTAGGGATGATGGCTTTAGAGTTGGCCACGCTCAAAGGATTTAAAGCAACGGTAGTAGCTAGCGGCGAAGGTTTGAATTATATTCAAAAATGGAATCCAGCGCATAGTATAGACTATAAAAAAGAAAATGTAGTAAACCTGCCTCTAAAATACAATGCCATCTTAGAATTGGCGGGAAATTTACCCTATAGCAAAGCCAAAAGTTTATTAGCGCCCAATGGAATTTATCTGAGTACGTTACCTACTCCTATTGATATGCTAAAATCATTTTTTAACAATTTAGTATCCTCAAAGAAACATATTATTATCCAAGCCAAACCTAATCAAGCCATTCTAAAAGAGACTAGTGAGCTATTGGCTCAGAATAAAATAGAAATCCCAATTGCCAAAACATTTGGTATCCAAGAATATAAAGAGGCTTATCAATTTGCCAAAAATGGAAGGGCTGTGGGGAAGGTGGTTTTTTTACTTTAGGTTTTTTTTATATTTAAAGCCAATTTCCAATAAAAATAATAAATTAATATTTTATTGGCATTTCCCAAGTGTGGCAAAGAACTTTCCAATCCACAGCATCTAAAACCCAAGTTACCGAATATTTTCCTTCGCCCGTTACTTTTCTGTCTTCTATAGATACATCTTTAAAAATACCATATTCAAAGGTTATATTATCGTTCACCTTTATATATTCAGGCTCAAAAATTACATCAACTTTCCCCAATCCACCTCGCATAAAATTTAGTATATTTTCATTTCCTATTACGGCAGGTTTATTGGGAGGAAAAATTAATGCGTTTTGAGCATAAACATTTTTAAAAATTTCTGGTTCAGCGTTGTGCCAAGCATCGGTCCAAATTTGCATCGTTGGTTTTTGCATCGAATTAATTTTTGCGTTGGAAATAAGCAAATCCAGCATCTGTACCGCCACCGCCTAGCGCAATGGCAATATTAAGGTGAGCAATAGCTTCTAGATGACGAGCGTTTTTAATTCCGCCCACCACAAAACCATTAAAACCTGCTTCGTCGGCCAAATTTTTGATAGTTTCAGCTGAGGCTGTGTCGTCCGAAGCAACGAAAGCCGTTACTTTTTGTCCGTTAAATTCTTGCTTGTCAGCTTTCATTACATCGGCAAAAATAGTATTAAAAGCTTTTACCACCTTGCTATCTGGCAATAATCTCGCGGTTTGCTCGCCGCCGCTATCTTCTCCCAAAAAGAGAGGAGACCAGTCTGCGATATTTATTGAATTGGTAATATCTACCACAATTTTCCCATTTAAAGAATCTTTATTGGCCGTTAATACTTCATTCATCGCAGCAAAAGGAATGGCAAAACAAACCACTTCGCCAAAAGCACACGCTTCAGAAACCGACAATTGATTGTCATTCGGGTTTTGCGTTCCATATTTTACATTATGTCCTGCATTTGCAAATAAATTTCCTAAACTAGATGCTACATTTCCAGCACCGATAAAACTAATATTCATTTCTTTTTGTTTTTAAGTTAAAAATTTTACGCTGCAAAAATATAAATTGCATTACTTTTGCAAGTACATACAATTTAGTATGGTAGTAACTAATAAGTAAGTATATGATAGACAAATTAGAAAATTTCCTTTTGCTTTCCACCGCTGTAGGATTAGCCATTATTGGCTGTGGCTATGGTGTAAACCCTAATTTTTATCCCAATTTATTTGGCTATGAAATTAATAATCCCAACGCTTTTCACGTTTTTAAAGCATTTAATGGATTGTATTTGGCTTTTTCGGGTTTTTGGATTTTTTCAGTATTTAAATCTGAATTAAAAAAAAGTGCTATTTTATTGATGATGGTAGTAATGATGGGACTAATTATAGGAAGAATATGGAGTTTGATTACCGAAGGAAAGCCGCATTGGCTGCTTTTAGTATATCTAGGATTAGAAATTGTTGTTTTACTACAAGCAGGGATTGTATATGAAAAGAAGTATAAAAATATTTAACAATCCATTAAAAGACAATTATTGTGAGATTTTTTTTGAAATTAATATATAACGTAGAAATGAAAAGAATTACTAAAATTGATTTAGGGTGAAAAAATGAAAATTAAAGAAGCTATTATAAAATCTTTAAAAATTAAAAACAGAAGTTCTATTAAAGAAATTACAAAATGTATTAATAATAAAAAATATATAGAAAATTTTAATAAAGATAAAACTACTTCTCAAGTTTCTGATGTAATAAAGAAACATCCTGGACTATCTCAATTCAATTGTAATATTTCTATAATAACATTTAATGATTTTTCAAGTAAAGAAAAAACTAGTTTTAGAAGAGTTAATTTAATAGAAAATAATATTTTAGACTCCTATGTATTAGAAAACAAAAAAGCTTTTTCTTCATTTCTTGTTTACTCAATAAAAAAAGTTTTAGAATTTAACGAAAATAAATATCTTAAAAAAAGTAGTTTAGAATCATTGACTGATACAATTTCTATAAAGTATAGTAATTTAAATAATGTTGAATTTATAGATTTCCCTTTTAATGATTATCAAATTGAGTTTCAAAGCTCAAAAATTGATGGTTTAACAATTTTGAATAGAAACAATTTTAATTCAATTAATTTTAAACAGAGCACTAATATTGAACAAAGAATATTATTCCTCAACCAAATCAAAAATGTTTTAGAAA
>JALOMB010000052.1 GCA_025455685.1 Chitinophagales bacterium
TACCAACGGTGATACCAATCATATAATTTTCAATCTTACCTGAACCTGGGACTTCTATAGTCTTTTTTTGCGGCATAGCAGAGAACGTGAGTATTTCACCTGCTCTGTCAATCTTAAAACTAAGCTCCTTACCTTCAGAAGCATTCACTATTTTTTGTATCTGACTAAAATCAGATACAGATTGATCTGAAACAGCAAGAACAATATCTCCTTGTTTTAGTCCTGCCTTGTCAGCCGGGGAACCAGCAAGCACACTACCAAGCTTAGTCCCATCAACATCCATTAAACCAATACCAAGGGCGATACCAACTGCTATGAGATATGCTAAGATAAAGTTAAATAAAGGACCTGCAAATACAATAAGTGATCTCTGCCAAAAGTTTTTGTGAATGAACCATTGGGACTTATCTTCAACCATTGCTCTTACTTCAGGATCAAGATCCTCTTGAAGAACCCCATCTTCAACTATCTTGCCATCTGTTTCTGCTCTTAACTCTTCATCAGTTGCTTGAGGGCCAGTAATCAAATCGGGCATATCACCAAAGGCACTAAATACTCCATCTGTCACGATAAACTTAGCCCCATTTTTATCTTTGACTTGATTTAATTTATTTTCTAAATCAGTCATATCATTGTGGTGATAGCGCAATACCTCTGTACCCATAATGCCTTTAGCAAGCATATTGGCTGTTTGAATTGACGCGTGATTGTCCTTGTCGCTAAATATAAAATCATGACGACCGACCAAAGGTGAAATCACTCCTTGACCAGCTTGATATCCTGTACTAAAAAGCAATGCGGATTCTTTATTGACAAATTTAGCGAGTTTAATTTCTAATTCATTATGCAAATCGATGGTGCCAGTCAAATATCTACTTCCAGAGCAGCTCGTACCATATTTGTCAAGGGCGGCTATCGCAGCTTCTTTTACTTTTGGATGAGAGGTGAGTCCTAAATAATTGTTTGATCCTGCCATGATAATTTTCTTGCCATTCATATTGACCACAGGACCTTCACTCTCTTCTATTGGATTGAAATATGGATAGACGCCTGCTTGTTTGATTTCGTCAGCACGGGTAAAATTATAACATTTTTCAAATAATTTCTTGCTCATATAGTGTATTTATTTATCAAAAAAACTTTATCTGCGATTTCTATTGAAGCACAAATTTAATCACAATATTTAAAAAAACTAGAATAAATAAGTAACATATATTTAATCAATTGATTTACAGTGAAATAAGTCTATGCGTTAATTCAAGATCTCTTGGTTCATTTGATGCGATGAAAATTAATCTATCTTTTGAAAACTCTTTTATTTTGGAATAAAACCAATTTTTATGAAACTCATCTAAAGTTTCCGTTGGTTCATCCAACCCGATAATATCGCTTTGGCTGTAGAGGCATAAGGCTAGTTTAAGTTTTTGAAGCCATCCTGAGGACAAATCACCGACCAAAGTGTCTTGAACTAGGGAAAAATCATTTTCTATAATATCCTGAATGGTAACCTGCTCTTTCAAAGGCTTTAATTCAAAATGAAAACCCAATAAACTACGAACAGACATAAATTCTGGAAGTTTTAGTAAAGGGCTAGCATATGCTATTTGATTGAATATTTCTTTACTTTGGATTTTTTCATTTTCTTTGAAGTAATTAATTTCTCCAGAATCTACTTGCAATAAGTGTAACAAACATTTGAGTAATGTTGATTTCCCTGAGCCATTTTCTCCTTGAATACCTACAATTTCTCGCTCAAAGCTATCTGAATATTCAGACAAAATTGGCCTTTGATATCGCTTAGAAATCTTATTGACTTCGATTTTCATTTATTTAAATCCTTTTAATACACCAATTCTAGAGTTGTTGATAAATTCAATGATTAAGTCTCTGTCTTGAGAAGGTAGAATTTCAGCTTCAATTTGAGCAATTCCGAGGGAAATATTAGAATTTCGAACGTATAGAATTCGATAAATGTCAAAGATATGATTGATACGCTCTGACGCAAATCCTCTTCGCTTGAGTCCTATGCTATTAATCCCATGATACGACGCAGGCATACGAGCAGCTTTGACATAAGGAGGAATATCTTTATTGATAGAAATACCTCCTGAAATATAAGAATGCTGCCCTATTTTAGTAAATTGTTGGATATTGACATTGCCACCGATAATCGCCCAATCCTCTACAATGACATGACCTCCTAGATTACTGGTATTCGCTATGATGCAATTATTACCTACTTGGGCATCATGTCCAAGATGCACATAAGCCATAATTAAACAATTCTGTCCTACTCGGGTATAAATGGAATGAGAAGTTCCTTTATTAATAGTGACGCATTCACGAATAACAGAGTTATCACCTATCGAGACGAAGGTTTGTTCGCCATTATACTTCAAATCTTGTGGGTTGGCAGAAATAACTGCTCCTGGATAAATTTTGCAATTTTTGCCAATTCTAGCGCCATCCATTATCGTTACATGAGGTCCAATCCATGTATTATCTTCTATTTGTACATCTGCTCCGATAAAAGAAAATGGTTCAATGATTACTGAGCTACTTATCTTAGCATCAGGATGGATATAACTCATGGGAAAATTCAAACTCATACTTATCTCTTTACTACGGTGGCGACCATTTCTGCTTCTGTAGCCAGTTGCTGGCCTATAAAAACTTGACCTTTCATCTCTACGATTCCTCTTCTAATTGGATTAAGTAAAGTGACTTTCATGACCAAAGTATCGCCAGGGATGACTTTTCGTTTGAATTTAACTTTGTCAATTTTTACGAAATACACGTCGAAATCACCTTCGATATTGATATTTTTCAATCCTAAAATTCCCCCACATTGAGCCAAGGCTTCTATCTGAAGTACGCCAGGCATGACATGATTGTCGGGAAAATGACCCGTAAAAAAGGATTCATTGACAGTGGCGTTCTTAATGCCTATGATAGTTGTTTCATTCATCGAGATAATCTTATCGACTAATAGAAAAGGAAATCTATGCGGTAGAATTTCTTTTATTTTATGAACATCATAAAGGGCAGGTGCGTTTGGATCATATATAGGTACATCATTACTGATTTTTTTCTCTTCAATGATTTTTTTGAGTAATTTGGCAAAATCTGTGTTGATTTTATGTCCTGGATATGTTGCGATGATATGCGCATTTATATTGGTGCCAATTAGTGCTAAATCACCCACTAAATCTAGTAATTTATGTCGAGCCGCTTCATTTTGGAAATGCAAGGTCACATTATTCAAATAGCCTTCTTTATGCACTTGGATATCAGAGCGGCCAAAAAGAGCAGAGAGCTTATCAATTTCAGCTTGCGATGGGAGTTTATCGACCATTACAATTGCATTATTTACATCACCACCCTTGATTAAATTTGCATTATAGAGTTGCTCTAACTCATGAAAAAACACAAAAGTTCGGCAAGGAGCAATCTCATCGACGAAATCGTCAATATTATCAAGGGTTACATGCTGAGGACCTACAATCTGAGAATTGTAATCCACCATTACCGTGAGTTTGAAATGATCAGACGGCATGGCTATAATTTGTGCTTTGGATTCTGGATCTTCTAAAAAAACATTATTTTTGATTTGAAAAATCTCTTTTGACGCTGTTTGATTGATGATGCCACAAGATTTTATTAAATCTACAAAAGGTTTGGCGGAACCATCCAAAATAGGTATTTCTTCTGAATTGATTTGTACCAAACAATTATCAACACCCAATGCAAACAAGGCAGACACCAAATGCTCAATCGTGATTACTTTGAAACCTTGACTCTCGATAGTAGTGCTACGCTGACTAGGCACTACCAAAGTACAATCAGCTTTAATCAAAGGCTGAGTCTCTACATCCATTCGTTGAAAGACTATACCCGTGTTTTCAGATGCTGGCAGTAATGTCATATGGCATAATTTGCCTGTATGAAGTCCTTTTCCTTCGAGGCTTCCTGGTTTGGATATGGTTTTTTGCAGCAGATTTTCCATAGGCTTATCTAATTGATTTTTTGTTCCAAAGTGTTTATACGCTTGACTATTTCTGGAAGTTTTTTGAGTAAGGATTGAGCTTTGAGCATTTGATGATAGTCAAAAGCTGGGCTGCCCGTTACGGCGCTTCCTTCTTGAGTAATTGATTTACTTACGCCTGATTGAGCGTTTATTTTAGCTTTATCAGCGATATGAATATGACCTACGATACCAGCTTGGCCGCCAATCATGACTTGATTCCCTACTTTAGTAGATCCAGAAATGCCTGCTTGAGCAGCAATTACAGTGTGATGACCAATTTCTACATTATGAGCAATTTGTATAAGATTGTCTAATTTAGCTCCTGATTTAATCAGAGTTTTCCCTAAAGAAGCTCTGTCAATTACTGTATTGGCACCGATTTCTACCATGTCTTCAAGCTCGACGACACCTAGTTGAGGAATTTTTTCGTAAGCGCCCGAAGCATTTGGGGCGAAGCCAAAGCCATCAGACCCTAAAACACAGCCTGAATGCAAAACACATGATTTGCCGACAATACATCCTTCATAAATACTGACATTAGCATAGATTATCGTATTATCACCAATTTTTACGCCTTTTCCTATAAATACATTAGGGTAAATAGTCACATTTTCGCCTATTTCGCAGCCTGCTTCTATACTACTAAATCTACCTAAACTCAAATTCTCGCCATATTTGACTGACTCATGAATAAACGATGGTTGATTGATAGTAGCTTGTTCTTTGGTCTTCATGAAATCTTCTACGAGCTTCATGAGCTGTGTCATCGCCAAATAAGGATCTTCTACGCTAATAAGGGTGGTGGTATCGGGCGTAGGATTTTTGAAATCTCTATCTACTAAGAGAATAGCGGCTAAGGTGTTTTGAGCAAAATGATAATATTTGGGATTAGCCAAAAAACAGAGGCTCTCTGAATTAGCTTCTTCGATTTTGGATAAATGAGTGACTGTTTTATTTGGGTCCCCTTGGATAGCTCCATTAATGATTTTAGCGATTTGTGCAGCTGTAAATTTCACGAAAACAATTTATAAAAAACCTAATTCTAACATGGCTTCTTCGCTCATAAAGCTTTTGTCCCATTGAGGTTCGAAGACTAACTCTACATGAGCGCCGCTGACCATAGGTACTGAAGCCACGGCATTCTGTACATCTTGGGGCAAACTGCCTGCCACTGGGCAGTTTGGTGAAGTCAAAGTCATGACGACCTCTACATGATTTTTCTCATCGATGTTGATTTCATAGATTAAACCCAATTCATATATATCCACAGGTATTTCTGGGTCATATATTTGCTTTAGAGCTTTGATAATCTCTTGCTTTAACTCACTCATTATTAAAAAAAATTATTCAAATAACATGCAATATTACATAAAAAAAAATAAAAAGCTTGTATTAAAACGTTTGGCATTGCTTTTAGGCTGTATGAAGTGATATCCAAACGCCTTGAAAAATCTTACAATAAAAAAAACAAAATCCTTTTTGCCAGAAAAAAACCGCCTCAAATTACTAGATTGAAAGTTTTTTGAATCTAAGGTTTGAAAAATCTATATTCTTTTAGATTCTTAAACCAATTTAAAAATTTTATTGACTATCCAAGCAGGGCCGACCAATAGAAACTGTAAATCATCCAGAAAACTTGGCTTTTTCCCTTCTATCTTATGTCCATAAAACTGAAATATCCAACTAATCAAAAACACACCTAATCCAATATATAAGAGCAAATTCGCACCAAGATTATACACTAAGATTTTGCTCAAAATCATAATTCCTATCCCTAGCGTTAAAAATATCATTCCGAGCTTTTCATGAAGTAAAAACCAATAAATCAAAGCAAAAAAATACACTATATTAGCCATATTGAGCCATGAAGGAAAGTTAAATACATGGGACACACTATACAGTATCCAATAGGTAGCCAATAAGATAAGCGGGACACAAACATAATGAATTTTTTTATTCGTAGGATTCGTGTGGGTCTCAGCATATAAAGCGAGTTTTTCAGATAATTTTGACATACAAAGAATTATTAATTTTTTAAGAAATGAATTCGGATAAATCTGCACGATAATCGATGACTACGCGATTTCTATCATCTAGCTTTAGACGTCCCGCTTGATAAACAGGGTCGTGCTGAAAAAACAAAATAGATTGATTTTTTAATACTCTTTGATATAATTTTTCTTTTTCTTTCAAAGTATCTAAGGGCCTGATATCATAGCCCATGACATAAGGCATAGGAATATGATAGCTCGAAGGCATTAAATCAGAGGCGAAAATTACTTCCTGACCTCGATAGTCTATATTGACTACGGACAACTGCTCTGTATGACCTTGGACAAAATCAAAGGTAACACTCGACAAGTCGAAATTTTCTAGATCCAAGAAGGATAGTTGGTTTTCTGAGGCTAAAACTTCGAAATTCTCTTTTAGAAAAGAAGCTTTTTCTCTATCGTTTGGATGCATTGCCCAGTCCCAGTGCTTGCTATGAGTCCAATATTTGGCCTTAGGAAACTGTGGATGATGCTTGCCTAAATCATCTCGATACACAGCACCGCCACAATGATCAAAGTGTAAATGCGTCAAAATCACATCCGTGACCTCATCTATTCCAACGCCATGAGCGGACAAGGAACTTAGCAGATTGTCATCGCCATGAGGATAAAAATGACTTCTGAATTTATCGTCTTGTTTGTCTCCCATTCCTGTATCTATTAGAATTACTCTCTTATCTTGAATGACAAGTAAACTATTCATAGACCAAGTACATAGATTATTCTCATCAGGTGGATTGAGCTTAGACCACATAGATCTAGGTACTACGCCAAACATAGCACCGCCATCTAGTTTGAAATTTCCTGTTTTAATAATTTTTAATTCCATAAAAACCAAAGATTAGCACAAATCTAAAAAAAAAAAATTATTTTTACCTAAAAAAATATGCTGACATACAATCCAAAAGAATGGTTTAGTTTTATTTTTAAATTTCACAAAGCAGATACTTTTCGACAGTTATACAAAATCATCATTGCCTTCATCTTTTATTGTGTGGCGGTAATTTATATAGAAAAAGAATTTTTTAAACTCAACGAACATTCTTTGATCAAAAATCTTTCCTTGATTCATTCTATGCTAGGTTTCGTGATGTCGATGCTTTTGATATTTCGCACCAATACAGCTTATGATAGATGGTGGGAAGGCAGGAAACTCTGGGGACAATTGACAAATACCTCTAGAAATTTAGCGCTCAAAATCAATGTAGTTATTGACGAAGAGAATAACAAAGACAGAGATTTCTTTCGACATGCTTTGGGACTTTTTCCTAGAATTTTAATGATTCATTTAGCTCGAGACCATACTCGTGTAATGATTTCAGAAAATGAAATGTCTGATTTCTTACAAAATAACAATCAAATTAACCCGCCCGCTAAAGTGGTATCGATGATATTTAGCAGGCTTTTCGAACTCAAAAAAAATCAAGTTATCGATGATTTTGAATTTCTAAGTCTCGAACGAGAAGTCAATCAACTCATGGAGATTTGTGGTGCCTGTGAACGAATAAAAAATACGCCTATACCGTTTTCGTATTCGTTATTTATCAAAAAATTCATCTTCATCTATACGATGACCTTGCCGCTAGCCTATGGAATTACTATGGGCTATATTAGTGTATTTCTCAATGTATTGGTTTTTTATGTGCTAGCGAGTCTAGAAATTATCGCAGAAGAAATAGAAGATCCATTTAATCTCGATGATAATGATGTACCTACGGACAAAATTTCAGAGAATATTAAAACTTTTTCAGATCATTTTATCATTTAGTAATCCTATGAAAGCTCTATATATAATCCTAATCATGTGTGTATTACTTCCAAGTATCATTTGGGGACAAATAGATGTTTCAGGAGAAATCATTGACCAAGAGTCTAATAATCCTCTAAAATATGCTACCATTGCTAATTTAACACAAAACATATCTACTATATCAGATATTAATGGTGAATTTAGGCTTTCCGCTAAATCGGGAGACTTTATTCAGATTAGTTATATTGGAAAACAAACACATACTTTTTTTGCCTCTGACTCTTCAAAAGACCTAGTAATACTTATGACTACTCAAAACTCGAAACTCAAAACAGTGGAAGTTTTTGCTCATAGTGACTTGCAAAAATCTTTGCTTTATAAACCTAGAATAAAATCAGCTACACCCGAAATCGAACCTTTAAATCTTCAAGATAGATTGTCTCTTACCAATTGGATCAATAGCCCTATTTCTACGTTAATTACCTCCTTGTCTCCGAGACTTAAACGGTCAATAGAATATAAAAACAAATTGTACCACCAAGACAAAGCCTTTCAACGATATAACCTCAAAGTCATCTCCCAAGTCACACAGGAAACCGACCCTGAGATACTCCAAAAAATCCGTCAACACTGTGATTTTAGTATCGCACAGATCAATATATGGACAAATTATCTTTTATCATACATTTGTCAGATCAATCTAGATGTGTTTTGGAGACAAGCCAGCAGTACTGTAAAGACAACAAGGATTGTTTCAAAACTTATTTCCATTCTTTTGGTTCCATCTTCGCGTTTAAGCTGCCATTTTCCATTGCGTTCGCCACCCAACAATCGGCCAATCAGTAAAACCTTACCTCCTGGAAGATATTGCTGATACAAGCCGTTTCCTAATGAATCAGTAATGCTAACCGAAGCCATTTGGCCATCTTCCATAAATGTAAAACAGGTATCTATGGGTATGTCATCTTTAAACTTTTTTACATAATACTGCTCACCCCCTTCGTACCAACCCGCATGAATGCCCTGCTTTTTATTGTTTGCATAATACCCGGAATCATCCATCATGCCATTGCCATGAAAGGTAAGGTAAAGGCCATCTTTTACCTTTAGTGCTTTATCGCTATACTCGGCAATTCTTGCAATTTTGCCACTGTCTGCATAAAACAGGTTTTCAATAAATTTTCCCTTGCCATTTGGCCACCACTTTCGGTAATAGGGCTGACCGGGAATATTCAGAATTTCGCCGAAATGATTGACCAGGGCATACAACGTATCGCCATCTACCTTAAAGGGTTTGGTGGCTTCGTCTTTTTGTGCAAAAAGTGGCGTGAATAATGTAAGGCTACAAACAAGAACAAGTGTACAATACCTGTAAAGGTTGTTTAAGGACTGATGCATGGTTATTGCATTTTAATAAAAAAAGTTGAATTTTAAGATGTAATTATTCTTGAAAGGCTAAAATCAATTATTTGGTTTCCACCGCCTGTTCAAGTATATAATAAAACTCTTTTATATCATCGTCGTTCAGCCGCAGGGTGCCGGTAAACTTGATATAGTCATCAATTTTATACCTGGTATTTTTGGTTTTCAGCTTTATTGTCATTACACTTGCCGGGCCGGCCTTGCCGCAAAAAAAGCAGGCAGCATAAGGGTTGGCCGAAAGTGCTACCGAAGCCCCGCTTTTGTCTACGGGTACCACATAGCCCTCTACGGTTACCGGTTTGCCATCCAGTTTTTTTAGAAAATCTGGAAACTTGGGGAAAAGCATATAGCCTTCAACCTCCTTTACATATTTTTCAGTAAAGTCAATATTTTCGAGCTTACTCCAGCTTAAAAAAGGCCCGCCGAAGTAAGTAAACGAAAATAGTGCCGGAAACAACAATACTAATAATATCTTTTTACCCATCGCTCAATGTTTTAGCTATATTTAGTTTATATGCTTTTGCAGCCGGAATAGCGGCTGCAATAATACCAATTAACAGGGTTATGCCCAAAAGCCAAACTTCTTGTTGTACAAAACCCGATGCAAAGGTAAACCTGAAATCTTTTTTGGCAACCTGATTGAGTAAAGATATACCGAGGCGGCTTAGTGCCATGCCAAACAAAAAACCAAACGCTGAAAGCAAAATGCCCTCGGCAACCAGCAGGTTGAAAATAAACCCCCTGCTGCTACCCATGCTTCGCATAAGGGCATGCTCGTAGCGCCGCTCTTTAAGCCGGTTGTACAGCGACACAAATACGCTAAGCCCTGCTATAAGCATTATGGCAGCAGCTATACCCTGTAGCGCAGCTATGCCTACCCCCATCAGGTTTAGCAGCCGGTTTATTTCGAGTGCAGGAACGGCGGCCTGCATATTGGTTTGTGCATTTATCATCCGGGGCATCGTCATTATGCCAAGCGGGCTGCGAAATTTTATCAGCGCTGCGGTTATTTCCTTTTCCGGAGCCGCTTCGGCCGCATTTTCAGGGCGATTGCCGGTAGTATTATGCTTCGCTTCATTTTCATGGTCATGGGCTGTTTCATGGTCGTGGCCTGCCTCAGCTTCCTTTTCATTGCCCTCATCGTGGTGAGCAGGGTGGTGTATAAGCCACACGCTGTTGGTGGTAGAAAGTATCAGGTTGTCCAACACAGTGCCGGTGGGCAATAGTACCCCGCACACTTTGTAGTCGGCATGTTCATGCGCTTCGCCAGCCTCGGCCTCGCCATGGGTTCCATGAAAAACCGAGCCTGTTTTAAGGCCGGTTCGGGCTGCTACGGTGGCCCCCACCACTACTTCCATATCGGCAGCAAAAAGGCGTCCACTAGCCAAAGTGCCTCCATAAAGGCTTATGTACGAAGTATCGGTGCCTAAAATTCGGTAACCCCGGTAGCTGTCGCCATAAGATAGGGGGTACACTTTTTCTACCATTGGGTTATCGGTAAGTTCAAGTAATTTTTGCTCGTTTATATTACCGGTTGGTGCATCTACATGGTACACAGCCGAAAGCACAAGCTGCAGCGGGCTGCCCTTGGCCCCCACCACCAGGTCAATATCTTTAAGGTCGTTGTCGAGTTTTTGATTGATTTGCCGGCCAGTAACAAGCAGTAAACTTATAATAGCCACGCTTAAGGCCAGCAACAGCAAGCTAAGCAGGGCATTTAGTGGCTTGTACAACAGGTTGCGGTATATAATTTTCAGTATCATGACAACAAAACCTGATTTTTAAACAATGCTTTTAGCCGGGCATCGTGGGTTACGGTAATAAGTGCGGCCCCATGCTGTGCACACAATTGCTGTAGTAGCGTAGCTACTGTGGATGCACGGCTGTCGTCGAGGCTGCTGGTAGGTTCGTCGGCAAGCACTACCTGTGGCTGGTGGGCTATGGCCCTTGCTATAGAGGCCCGCTGCTGTTCGCCCTGGCTTAGCTGCGCCGGCCGCTTATGCAGCAATCCCGATATGCCCAATTCTCCTGCTATACTTTTAAGCCGATTTGTATTTTGAGGAATGCCGGCAAAGTAAGCGGCAAGTTCAATATTCTCCAAAACAGTGAGCGACTGTACAAAATGCGAACGCTGAAAAATGAAACCGATATGTTTGCCCCTGAATTTATCCAATTCTTTTGCCCCGAGGCGGGTTATATCCTGGCCTTTAATAGCTATTTGGCCACCGGTTGGAACCAACAGACCACCCAATAGGTGCAATAGGGTGGTTTTGCCACAGCCCGATTGCCCAATAATAAGCAGGGCCTCGCCGGTTTGCACACTTAAATCGGGGTAGGGTATAAGCCTGCCACCCGGATATTTATAGGAAATTGCTTTTGTTTCTACCATTTTTTAACTATACTAGTGCAAACTAACCTAATTTATATGGACTTTGACGACAAAAAATCTATAAATTTTTTGAAATACCCTGTAACGTTTTAATAAAACCCCCGACTATTGTATTAAATCATTAGTCAAGTGTTGGCAACCGAGTCGGAATTTTTGCAACTTATTAATAAAAACCGGGGAATACTTTACAAAATAGCTCGTATGTACACTGACAATGTGGCTGACAGGGAAGACCTTGTGCAGGAAATATTGCTGCATTTATGGAAGAGTTTTGCCCATTTTGAAGGCCGCAGTGCTTTTTCGACCTGGATGTACAGGGTAGCTTTGAATACAGCTATTACTTTTATTCGTAAAGAACAAAAAAAACCTGTGCTGGCAGGCGATGCAGAGGCTGCCTGGCAGCATTTGGCCGAAGATATGCATACCGACAAAGACGAAAGAACGGCGCTTTTGTATAAAGCAGTGCAGCAGTTGAATAATATAGAAAAGGCTTTAATTTTCTATTACCTCGAAGGACTTCCGCACCGTGATATAGGCCTGCAATTGGGTATTACCGACAATAATGCAAGGGTAAAACTAAACCGGACCTGTACAAAACTTCAAGCTATAATTAATAAAATGACGGCCTGATTGCAGCATTTTCTTTAAAACTATTTAAAAATCACTCAATGGAACTGCAAGATTTAAAAAATGTATGGAATGAGCAACCCGGGGAGTTGCCGGCTATAGAACATATTCCGCACCACCTTGAAAAGGCAAGGCAGCCGCTTAATGCCCTGCGCCAAAACATGCGGCGCGAATTTTATTTTCAGCTGATTATTATTGCAGGGATTGCATTTTTACCTCAATGGTTACATCTTGC
>JALOMB010000136.1 GCA_025455685.1 Chitinophagales bacterium
AGAAATGAAGTTTTTTTGTGTAGAGACAGGGTACGCCCTGTCTCTATGGACGTGATGACGACGGTTTATTCCGTTTTTAATGATTTTACAGGATTCATCAATGCCGCTCTGATAGCCTGATAACTGATGGTTGAAATGGCGATTAAAACTGCCAATAAACCCGATAAAGCAAAAATCCACCATTCGATAGAAACTCGGTAGGGGAATCGACCAATCCATTTTTCGATAAAATAATACGCAATAGGTGATGCAATCAGAATAGCAATCAAAACTAATAACAAGAAATCTTTTGAGAGCAAAAAGGTAATATTACTGACACTCGCACCGAGGACTTTTCGGATACCTATTTCTTTGAAACGTTGCAAAACAGCTAATTTTACCAGACCCAGTAATCCCAAACAAGAGATAACGATTGCCAATAAAGCAAAAGAAATGACTATGTTTCGAGTGAGTTCTTCTCGTTTGTAAAACTTTGCAAGTTCTTGGTCATAAAACGAATACTCAAATACATCATTCGGGAATTCGATTTCCCAAATATTTTTTAATTCATTGATAATATTCTCCGAATACATATTTAATTTAATTGCGGCAAATTTGTAACGGTCTTTTATCGAAAAAATAACCGTAGGCTCTACAGCCGTATAAAGGTCTGTGTTATTAAAATCATCAACGATGCCTACTATAACGCCCGTTCCATCGGCATCGCCGATGAGTAACCTCTTACCGATTGCATCATTTAGACTTTCTAATCCTAAATCTTTGACCAATTTTTTATTGATTAAAACCTCCCTCAATGTGTCTGATTGTGTGGTCTTACGGCCAGCCACCAATTTGATTTGATAAGTATCCAAATAATTTTCGTCAGCAATTTTAGAACGAACTACGAATTTTTCCCAATCTCTATCCTCGAATTTTATCGTTCCACCCGAGCCTCCTTTGGGTGATGATGGGGCTCTTCGAGTAAAAGTGATACTCTCTACAAAACTTTTTTGCTTGATTTTATTTTTGAGTGATTCTAATTGTGAAACATCGGGTACTTCGATATGAATTATTAAATCTTTGGTACTACCAATGTCTTTATTGTGCAAAAAATTGATTTGTAAAACTACAGCTATCGAAATAGCAATCAGAACAAAGGTAACTCCAAATTGAGCGATTACGAGGGTTTTCCGGAGCAAAAAGCCAAATTTTGAATTCTTATTGATACCCTTAATTGTGGCAATAGGATTAAATCTCGAAATAATAGCTGATGGATAAATACCCGCAATGACAATTATAAATATTATCATAATTGGAATGAATGAGAGCAGATAAAGGTCGAAAAAATGACGAAACGAAATATTGATATTGACCCAATTATTGACTAATGGGATAGCTAAATAAGAAAAGAGAACTCCTAAAACTAAGGCAAATACAATAATAATGCTGGCCTCGGTGATAAATTGCCAAAAAATTTGGATTTGTGAACTACCCAACACTTTTCTGACGCCGATTTCTTTGAGACGTCTGGTGGTCTGGGCGGTAGAAAGATTGATAAAATTAAAACAAGCTATCAAAACTAACAGAACCCCGATACCAGAGAATAGATAAATGGTTGAGCGAGAAATTTTGCCGCTGTAACCTAAATTGAAGTGAATATCTGCGAGTGGTTGTAATTGAAACTGGTAATATTTTGCCATTTCGCCGTAATATTTTTTAGAAAATTCAGGCAATTGAGATTCAAATTTTTGCTCTGTAATGTTGTCTTTGAGTTGTACATAAGTTTCTCTTGATTTCATAAACCAAGCCCATTCGGTAAAGCTATCATCAGAAACTATGTTTTTTAAAGTGGGCAACGAAACAAAAATCTCGGTTTTTAAATCGGTAGTTTCGGGAATATCTCTGATTATACCCACAATTTTTACATCCTGCAAATTATTAATCCGTAATGTCTGATTGATTGGGTCGTTATCTCCAAAGAGTTTATGGGCGTATTTTTCGGTTAAGACAACGTTATTGGGCGAGTTTAGAAGCAATGGTTGCCCGATTTTCCATTCATAATCAAAGATTTTAAAATAATTGGCGTCTATAAAAGCCGTAGCCTCTTTTTCGAGAAACTTATTGTTTTGAGCGGTCGTGAGTGTCAATTCCTGCTGACCGAGATATGCCACGTTTTCGATACTGGCAAAGTCGTTTTTGAGTGCTTGGTGCAAGACATATGGGCTACCTTTTTCGTGTTCGACTGAGCCATCATCCAGATGCAAATCCATGACAACTCGATATATGTTTTTGAAATGACGATGGTGAGAATCGGTCAATAAATGAAACTTGACCAATTGAAAAATGACAAGACTACCAGAAATACCGAGTGATAGTCCCAAAACATTGATAATGAGATACGTTTTATTATTGAGAAGGCTTCTCAGACAAATTTTGAAGTAGTTTTTCAGCATGGGCTCATAGTTTATTAATTATCAACGAAAGATAATGCAAAATAAAGCCCACGCTGATTTTCTTAACTTTATTTAACACACACTCAGAGGTTGCTGGATTACCCGCTTTTGATAGAATTGACAGGATTCGCCAAGGCTGCTCGGATAGCTTACCAACTGATGGTAAACCATGTGATTAAGTACATTGTAATTTAAGTTAGTATAGTTTTTTAATTTCCTCTCCAGTGGGAGAGGGAAAGGAAGGGTGATGTTTAAAATGTTGATTTTCAGCAAATTATCAACCTCACCCCCAGCCCCTCCCCCACTGGAGAGGGGAGTTGAAAATTTAAAGAAACTTAAATTACAATGTATTAAGGTCGTGATTAAAGTAAAAACTGAAAAGAAATTGGAATCGGCAGCCAGCATTTCGTAGCCTTTGATTTCGCCATTGCTACGAACATCCTTAAACTCACCCTGAACCCTCACAAAAGCCTCAATCTCAGGCACTTTTTCTTTGAATTTCGGCCCTTGAATATCTCCGGTATTGCCGTCTCTGTGGTCAAGACTTCCATCTGGTTTCATCCAAGCACTCACAATGCGGTGGATATTTGGATTATTCGCATGAAATTTATCATAGCTTACTTCGTCTTTGGTATAAAGTAAGATGAGCATGGCGGCTGTTAGGCCAATAGACAAACCCGTGATATTGATAAACGAGAAAATCTTGTTTTTCAAGATGTTTCTGAATGTGATTTTGATGTAATTGCGTATCATAATTTTGTGATTGTTTTGTAGAGACGAGAGACGTTGCCACAATGGAATTGCATCTAACGTCTCTACAGTAAGGTTATTCCGTTTTTAATGATTTTACAGGATTCATCGTTGCAGATTTGAAAGTCTGTATCCCTATCAGAATTGCCGTTATAGACATTAGCCCAATCACTGCCCAGAGAAACGTAAAAGGCGTAAGTGAGATTCTGTTTGCGTAATTATCTAACCAATT
>JALOMB010000137.1 GCA_025455685.1 Chitinophagales bacterium
CAAAGCCAAATACTTCATTCCTCTCAAATAAGCCATTTGTTCAGTTGAAAGATTTCGACGACCCAACTGGTGGTCAATCATAAAATCTTGTGCTTGTTCAAGCGTTGGAATCTCAATTAAGTTTACTCGATAATCCAAATTGAACTTTTGACAAATCTCGTGGCGATTATGTCCATCCACCAAAACATAGCATATTTCATCAGGATTCTGTGAAGTAGGTTCAATCACACCTCTTTTTGTTTCCCAAACAATCAATGGGTCTTTACACCCAAACTGCAAAATATTTTGTTCGAGTTGCGTTCGTTCATCAGTTGCTAAGGGTGGAATAAACTTTTTAAGTATCTCTAAAACGATTAGTTCTTTCTTTATTTTTTCATCTTGCGAATACATTGATTTTGGCAATTCAGCTTTCATCATTGCACCCATAAAATTATTCTTTGCCATTGCTTTAATTCAATTAGATGGTAATAAATTCTTTTGCTAACTCCATGTATTGCATCGCTGGAGCAGATTTTGGAGCATACGTCAACAAATCTTTCTGTGCTACTTGCGACTGCTGAATTATGGTTGCTCGTTCAATCGAAACATTGAAAACTGGAATATGCTTGTACTGTTCCTTCACAAAATCAATCATTTGTTTGTGAACGAGTGTATTTGAAACCATCGTAAATAAAATGCCTTTTACATTCAAGGTATTATTTACGTGCTGTCTGATTTCATATATACGATTGAAAAGGTTTTCAACCCCATAAAAAGCATACGCCTCTGGTTGTAGTGGCACAATACACATATCAGATGCCACTAAAGCATTTGTAGTAAAAATATTGAGTGCGGGCGGACAGTCAATCAGAATAAAATCAAACTTATCGCTGATTTCATTGAGTTTATTTCTGAGTCTTTTTTCGTTGCCGATTGAGTTAACCAAATCGGTTTCACGATAAGCCATTTTGATATTTGATGGCGAGAGATAAAAGTTTTCGGCTATTTCGATAATCGGTAATTCTTTGTTATCAAGAATTGCATCAATCACTTGTTCGTCAGGTGTGTAAACTCCAAAGCATTGTGAGGTATTTCCCTGAGAGTCGAAATCTACAAGTAGCACTTTAAAACCCGAAATAGCGAGAGCTTTACCGAGATTAATTGTTGATGTGGTCTTCCCTACTCCGCCCTTGTGGTTTACCATCGAAATGATTTTTGCTTTTGAAAATAATTCATCAGCATAACCATAATCTCTCAAAATTGGCTCTAACAAATTACAATGCTTTTCATTGAGTGTGAGCGTACCTTGCAAAGCCTTGTGAAGTGTCTTTTTAGGTAGGTTTGCTTCTTTCTCTAATTGTGTGAGGTTTAAAGCAGATTTCTGTTTAATGAATTTTAGGACTTTATCTGGACTAATCATTGCGACTAAATTTTTAACAAATATAAGTGAATAATTTAGCCTAAATAAACTTTTGAAGTACTTTTTTTATCCTACATTAAAAGAAAAATGCCCCCTAAAAGAAGGCATTTTTACTATTCAAATAATTTATAAAAAATCTTAATGTTGTATTTCTTTCTGATAACCTGTCCGACAACTTTATCTTTCGAGGTTATTTTTCAATTAGTATAATTCCTTTCTTGGTAACTCGATAGTTTTCTTTCGGAACAAAATAAACGCTGTCTTTTACTTCGATGATTTTACTCAGCCTTTCGAGATTTTCGATTTTGGCGGTATTTGTTTGCTTATAAATCCAGCCCCACCAGACGATGATAATTGTAATACAAATTATCAATATTGGTACTGCAAAGATACTCAAATTACCAATGAATGCAGTCTTCGGATTATCATAATGTATGCTTTTTATTTCATTTTTTACGTTTTCGGCCAGCTTTGTGGTTGAATGTGTTGTTTCGGATAAAGCGGCTGTAAACTGAGTTTCTAAATTTTCGGTGGCGATAAAAAGCGGTAGGAGGCTATCATCAATACTTGATTCGGGTATTTGGTATTTTTGACCGAATCTGAATTTCAGTTTATCAATATCCTCCATTATGCCAAAATTTGTCTGACTTGTTCCAATGCCTTTTTGTACGTCAAACGACCAGCGAAGTTTAGACTCGATGGTTCTCGGTGTTCGGTAATTAAGCGAATGACATCTTTAGCACTTTCTGATTCTCCTAAGCCACCAAACTTTTTAAATTCGATTCCTACATTGGTTAAGCCAGTAGCTCCTTGCTCGATTGATTCTAAACCACCAAATGTACCTTCATTCATTAGTGCTACAAACGGAATGGCATCGGTCAGAATGGTTTTCATCGCATTATAATATCTCAAACAACTGATGAGAGCATCTCGCCCAGCGATGATGATAAAAATACGAAGCTCTACTCCCATACCTAAAAGTTCTTCGGAAAGGCTTTGGGCAGGAATATCAAATTCGAGCAGTCTTCTAAATTCTTCACTTTCCGACGCTCCGAAATCTATGAACCAATTTTCGGTTTTTGTTTCGGCCAGTGTCTCAAACAAGTTGAGTATTTTTTCTCGTTCGAGTTTTTTGTTTTCGTTCAAAATCTTGAAGTGGCGAACCCTATTTTCGCCCACAATCGTTCCAAGTCGTGTGGCACTTGTTTCGGTTGATTCATCGAGGTCGATAAATGCAGTTTTGTTTTCTTTCTCAATTTGAGCTACAAACCACAAAAACAATGATTTTCCAACACCACCCTTCGACTGAAGAATCAAATTTACTTTTTTCATAATATATCGTTATTTGTTTGTTGCAAAAATAACGATATAAATTTCTAATTTTGAGAATTTAAAAATCAAATATTACATGTTATCTAAATCAAACTGAGATTTGTTAGTCTTACCATAGATTTGATTATATAATTCTTGTTCGGTATTGGTGGTTTTTGCAGGAATTGTAGGAGTTTGAATTTTAGACGAAACAGGAGAATGTAAGCGTTTTTTGAGATTATCAATTTGCTTTTCTGAGATAGTATGACCTAAATCTTTGGTGATTAACTCGGCCAATAAAGCATTGGAGCGAATCTTTTGAAATAAATCAAAATACTCTTGATACAGGAGTTGCCCCCAGTATCGCTTATTTTCTTTGATGAGTTGAATAATTAGAACTTTTGAGTCCATATAAGGAGGAATAAAGAGGTTTAACAAGGAATAAGACAAATATAAGGAGGTTTTTGGAGGATTAGAAAGGTTTAAAGAGGAATAAGAAGGATTAAGATTTTGTCCTACAAATTTTGTTGGCGTAGAGCGTGGAGCAAGGGGGAGTTTTGGTACACCAAAACTATCGTGCAAGCACTTGACCCTTGCAAGGGATTTCACCCCTTGACC
>JALOMB010000138.1 GCA_025455685.1 Chitinophagales bacterium
TATGCCGCGCATCGGCCGACCGCGCGGCTTCCGGCCACAGCATCAGCGTATCGACTTGGAACGTTATACTGTGACGGGTTCACATATTTCCCTCATTATCAACTCTATGGATTGTTGCATTTTCATTTTTTATATCGACTAATGTAGCATTTTTTATATTCAAAGTAAAGTCCAATGCTAAGTACCTTTCTGAGTTACTGATATAGATAGGCACTAATATTTCTTTGTCTTTTTCTATTAAGATATCGTCATACAACAAATTCGCACTTCTATTGGTGATGTCGTTGCATGTGCCATCACAATAGTCCTGAATTGTATGAGCTACATTACCAATCTTGCCAGCATATAGACTTAAGGATTGATTACCGTTTAATATTCCATTAAAATGAAAAATAGATGAGCTTTGGGTTGACACATTTGCTGGCAAGGTCTCGTATCGTAGATGATATTTTTTAGAAGTTAATGTAGAAACTCCTAACAATGATTTTGTTAACTCCGACAAGTCTGCTGCCGTTATTCTTCCGTCTTCGTTAAGATCGGCAGCCCATACAGCTTCAGAATTCAATGGAGAAAGACCTAAAATATGTCTTTGAATCAAAATCATGTCTTTGATTGTAAAACTGTAACTAGTAGGCTCATCAATTGTTGTCTCAATAGAGTAATCAAAGTTAGCCACTAAATTACTAAATATAGCAGGATTGGCCGTGCTTTCCTTCAGTAACACAGTACTCATGCCATTGTGATAATAAAGTTTTGTGTTCACTTTTGCATCTATAGGCAGTCCGCATCTATCGCCTATATTGATAGTCAATGTACTATTTTGTGCATAAAAATATATTGCCCCAAAACAAATTAATAAGAATGTTGACAATGTTTTCATAATATTTGTTTTTAATATTCTGTAAATTTAAATTTTATAATTGATAAATTTAGCTATGTTTATTATTTGATATGTTATAAACAAAATACAATATTGCAAGTCAATAAAAGATGCCGCTCCCGTCTTTACGGCTGCAGCATCTTTTTCAAAGTTTCCCTAATATTGCATCTTTGTTGGTTTTTGTTGTTCACAGGAAGAGGGACGTGTTTATGTCTGATGTTTTGGATTACAATTTGACTATCTTTACAGTTACTATGGGTTTTTGGTCTATCTTTAGATGTATATTATAAATGCCATTGGGTAGGTGGTCACACGATATATTATCTTTGCTAGCACTTAGAGTACCATTCCCACAAGATCGCCCATATTGGTCAAATATTTGATATTGACTAGTCTTATATATTAGATCTTTGGTATCGACAATTAGGGTATTAGTTGTCGGATTGGGATAAAATTTAATATCAAGAGGTGAGTCTGACCATTCTGTAGATGAAATTATAAAATTTGTTCCGATAACGTGATATACAAGGTTAGTAGCTTCTTGCGGGCCATAATTATATAATATCCTCGCCGTATTTTTTATACTATCTCCATCATTGAGAGTGGAAATAGGTGCTATTTTATACTTGACAAAACCCTCCGAAACAGTATTATTGCCCATGTCATGTGGTAAGACCAATTGGTCAAAAGTTATTATTAGATCTCGTTCTTTATTGAATCTATAAGTGTAAGGATGACTCGAAGCACCCATCTGCAACGTTGTTATGTCTAATGTATTAGGGATATTATTTCTTATGATTACCGAAGATAGTGTATCGCCAGAAGTGTTGTTAAATCTGATAAGGTACTCGATATTTGTGCCCTTTTCTATATAATGTGGCTCGCCATATCCTACTGGACTAGCAACCATTAGATTTGATATATTGAATCGTAAAGCTTGCTGACAATCTGTATCAATAAATAAATCCCTATCACTCTCCTCAAATATGGTCACATATCCTGTACTAAATGTTCCTCCTCCATTTTCACCACAACCTTCTAAAGCCAATGTGGCGACTGGTGAATCGTATGGGAAGGCGTCATCTTGTGTGGCAAATATTCTATATGTGGTTCCATTTGCTGGCAATTCAATTTCTAATGCTTCCGCCAAATCAAGTTGAATTGGTTTAGGAGGTCTCATTACATCATCTTCTGTGACAATATATGTTTTGGGATTTTTCATATTGCCAACACCACTATTTTTTATGGTAAATTTGACTTTTTCACCAAGTTTATCACATAATGCATCTACCTCTAACTTTGCACCTGACCATTCAGAGACTACATCACATGGATCATTTGGTGATGCAACAGCTGTGACACAGTATGTTTGAGCATCAATGGTATTATCACAACGAAGATTTAGTATTACCTTGATAGTATCAATCACATTTACATCCATGGTACCTATATTAAATGTAACACTACCTGTACCAAGTGTAAAATCATTATGATCAGTACCTACAAATTGCATGAATTCATTATTGTAATACACAGATATTTGGGCGTCTTGAGCAGTTATATTTCCTTGATTTTCATACACAAGATGGTAAGTATTATCTGTACATCTTTTAAGTGACCTAGTGGAGATATCGGTTTTTAGTTTTATACATTCTTTAAATTCGGTAGCTAAAAAATTTTGGTTTTCGATGTTTTCTCCACTAACTCTTATATTCTTCACATCATCACACAGTTGCCAAAATTTATTTCTCGGTATGACTCGTATTGAATATATACCATCTGGCAATGAAAAATTATAAGAACCATCTGACTTTGTATTTCTATAATATTTTTTACCATTATCATCCAACTCTATCAACCAATCATTTAAACCTGACTCATCAAGATCAGCTAAACAATTATCATTACTATCAAATATTAACTTTCCAGAGACTGTATGACCTTTAGTGGTAAACTCCTTAAAATCAGCTTTTACACACAATACATCTGTGTTACTATTGACAAATTCAAAAGGTAACTGTTTCGGACTTATCTCTAAATATCCAGTACTAGAAAGATGCATAGGGGTAAATTTCAATGTTAGCAATTTGGTTTTATTGGGCAATGTTTCACCTAATGCGCCACCCAACCAAAAAAACCTAATATTACCATTGCTATTTACTGTAAAATTATCTGCATTAAATCCACTGATAGCTGAAGTTACAAATTTTGGGATCAGCAAATCCGCATCATAGTTTAAGCCAAATTGAAAACCAACGATATCCTTATAATTGTCAACTAAGATATCAACAGTAAAATCAGGACCATCGAAGTTCGTGACCAAACTCAGCTTCACTGTGTCTGGACACGTTTGTGCCATCAAACCTGTCAGGGGAAACAGGAGGAAGATGATATATTTTGTCAGATTTTTCATTAAATTAATAATATGTTCTTGGTTAATG
>JALOMB010000139.1 GCA_025455685.1 Chitinophagales bacterium
GCCTTATAGTCAAAGTAGTTATGTAGATGTTCTGGCATTTCATTTAAAATGCCATGCTCCTCAATGTATTGATAGGTAAATTCTAATTCTGCTCCTTCTGAGCCATCGTAATAGCCTTGATACTCATCGTTAAATTCTTGCATCAACTCTTCAAAATCTGTATCTTTATTGATGTCTTTATCTCCAATGAATAAGCCCAAAGCCTCGATGGTTTCATCTTCCATATCCTTGATAGCTTCAACGTAATCGAATAGTTTATCGCTTACTGAGCATTCAGAAATCAACTTTTTAGGAATATTTTCGTAATCTTGAAACATGAACTCAGGGTCTTCTTCATCGCTATGTAGTTCTTTGCAGTATTCAAAGAAATCCTCTTTGTTATCATAAATTTCTAAATCTACCCATTCGCCAAAGATTGAGCCATTGTTGTATTTGGCGTAAGTACCAACATAGATTTGAGGTGTTTGTGAAGTTTTCATTGTAATAAATGATTAAAATTTAGTAGCCCGGCACTCGCACGAGCAATCGCTGATTCCAACACGAGAATAGAATGATAGGGTGAAACCCCTCGACTGCAAGCCCATTTGATGGTTTACGGTGCGTTGGGTTTTGTGAAGAGCTAAATAATCAAATGAGGTAGTGAAGGCTTGCGGTTGTCAGGCTATTTCTCGTAATTTTCGATGCACAGTGTGAAAAAATGTGCGTGGGGAAAACGTAATGCAGACCGCTTCCCGCCCGCTGGTGATGGGGCGAAAAGGCTCTTTGACAGTTTGCTTTTTCTGCAAGCTGGCAATGTGCCTTTTGTGTGGGTCGGCTCAGTGATTTGTGAGTTTGGAGAGAGTAACTTTTACCCAAGCGACAAAGTGATTGCAAATCGCTTGGCGGTTGGGTAAGGGTTACTGACGGGTACAATTTGGAATTAGTTGGATTCAACTATATCATTTTCCTCAATTTCATTAAATTCTAATAGTTGAACCTCAATACTTAAATCTGATTTTGACTCAATAATTCGTTTTTTTAATTCGTCGCTAACCATTTTTGCACGTTTATGAAAAAAAGCCTCATAATTATCTGTACTAATTCCAAATTCTTCAAAATCATCTATTAAATGTGATTTCATCGTTTCACGAATAGATTTGTTTTGCTTAGTAAAATCCTTCATGTATTTCGATGGAGCTTTAGCTCTGATTTCATGTTTATTTAACTGGTCATCAACTATTGTAATATTTAAAATATGGTTGATATAAAAGGTTTTGTTTTCCCAGTTTAATTTTTTTTGTAAATAAGATTGAGGAAAAAAGTGATGATAGTTTTTACTATTTGCTCTTGTTAGCCAATAATTACTAATATTAACGAGTGCGTCTGTATTAAATGACCTCGGTTGTTGATAAGCATATATACACAAAATAGCTTTTATGTAACTTCTACTTGCACTGAACCAACCATGCTTTTCAATAAACTCTGGACTTGCATCAATCGCCCAATCATAGCTTGGATGTAATCCATTTAGTATTTCATCAATTCTTTTTACATCTTGATTTACCTTCGCTTCTACTGAGGACGAAAATCTTGCAGATAATGAGCATCTCCAAAAATAATCTTCCAAATATGCCATTTTATTTCCCGTTGGTATATGTTTATGGTGGTAAAAAAAATAGGAAATTGGAGCTATAAGAGTGTTAAAGGGTAGTAATTGAGAAACAGGTATTCTTAAACTAAATCTAAAAAACTCTACTGATTTTTTTATAGCGTCCGTTACTCTATCCCATTCATCAATAAATCGTTTTCTATCAAGTGTCAATATTTGTTTTTTTGTACAATCTTTTTCAAGAATAATTGATACAGTTTGTAGTACTGTTGAATCAGAAATTGTTTCATAATTCATTGGCTCTAACTCCGTGCATAACTCCTTAAATTTGGTTGCTAAATCAAAACATCTATCATAGTCATAAGTTTTGGCCACCATTATTTCAAATACTGAAAGTTTCTTTCCTCCTTCATTTATTCTTGCAAATACTTCTGTTGCAATATCAATTGGGGCATTTTTAAGAAGTATAATTGAATAATTATATGACTGAATATTATTTTTGTATTGGTCAATCTTTTCATCGTATTTTTCGTCATACTGCCTTAATATACTTCTTCCTCCATAAAGTAAATCGGTTATTTTTATGTGTGTTTTACTATCTTTTTCAGAGGTTTCTAATACTACTATTTGTTCATTTGTATTTGCTTCTAAATCAATATACATTTGAGAAAAATCATCAATTTTTCCACTATCTCTTTTTACAGTTAAACCTTTTAGACTTGCAAATAATGAAGTGAGCCTTTGCTGACCATCTAAAACATAATTTATGTAAACCCCTTCTGCTGGTTCTGGTAAAGTGAAATCTCCAATATCTCTCACTGAGCGTAATCTTTCGTTTGTATTCCAAAAAATAAATGTACCAATCGGATACCCCTTCAAAATACTATCCATCAAATTGGCAGATTGTGCTAAACTCCATACAAACTCTCTTTGAAATTGTGGGATTTTTGTTTGTCCGTTTTGAATCTCTGCCAATAAAGTTGAAAAAGTTCTAATCTGTGGTTCAGGCAGTGTAGTTGTTTGCTTTATAGGATTGTCAATATTCATTTTATAAAAGTTTTCAATTAAAATCTTTACCTCAAATCTCCTTAATTATATTCAAAAAATCTTCCAATTTATAAGCACCATCAACCGTTCGGCGGTCATATACCATGAAGTAGCGGAAATTATTGCCCGCTTTGCTTGCCCATAAGCTACCAAGCCTAATTTTTTGTTCGGCGTCGAGGTGGTCGCCTTTGGTTTCTAAAATAATGGTTTTATTGCTTTTGGTTTGGATAATGAAATCAGGGTAATGATTAACAAAGCCGTTTATTCTGAATCCTTTTCGCTCAATATTTCTCGACCAGAAAGCGATATTTGTCATATTCCCGATTTCGTTGATTACCCTTTCTTCAAAACTATTCATTTTGCCCTCTTTTTCGTAGAGCGATTTGGTAATATCTTTCGATGTTTCGATTGGCGATATACTTTTCGGTAGATGATATGCAGGTTTGATAAATACTTTATCGGTATCTAAAAAATCTCTGAATTTCTTCTCGGCATATACTTCCGAGAGAGCAATAATCTTAAACTTTATTTTGTCTTTGTAGGTATATTCGTTGGCTGCCAAATCATTGAATTGTTCATCGCTGAAATCTTCCAAGATACGATTGATGTATTTCTCAATTTCCTTATCTGGAATCGGAAACATATTGCCAATCAAATCCATGAGGCGTTTCGTGAAGTTTCTCACACGGCTATCTTTTCGGCTTGGGTCGAGCAAATAGGTCATAACACTATCTCTCACATCGCCGTCCAATTTTACGAATGTCGGTGTGTGTTCTTTTTTAGTTTCGTCCAAATCTACTTTATATAGTTCCGACGAAATACTATCAAACGTAATGTTAGTATCTGCCTTGCTCAATGCAAAACCATTCAGCAGACTTTCTTTGTCTAATGGTATGTCTTGTTCTTGCTGACCAAATAAATCGTTGGCTGGCACTTTCAGAAAAAACTGTGGTAGTGTTATTTTCTCGGCCTGTTCCTTGAAAATATCTTTTATGTTGTATGTTTTCACG
This sequence comes from Chitinophagales bacterium, assembly GCA_025455685.1. GTDB lineage: Bacteria > Bacteroidota > Bacteroidia > Chitinophagales > JADJOU01 > JALOMB01. The sequence goes on from JALOMB010000139.1 coordinate 3,646, forward strand.
AGCGATTGTAAGGCAGTTGGCAGTGGTGCAATGTTGTTTGTTTCTATTTCAGCAACCGTTTTTTCAAATGTTTCATTTTGTAGAAAAGCAGTCTTTTCAATCTCCGAAACACTATCATCGGGAGTTTCTATTTCATCAGCTATCGAAATTCTTGATGTATCAATGTCAAAAGTTATATCTTCACCCACACTTTCGGTAGATGTTCGTAGTGTTTCTACGTTTGGCGTTGGGCTTCCGCCAAACATGGTCAGTTGTTGGAGTGGGTCTTGTGGTTTTGTTGGTTCGGTACTAACCGACTC
>JALOMB010000140.1 GCA_025455685.1 Chitinophagales bacterium
TTGCCTTCTATCAATGAAATTAGCTTTGAATTTGATATATCACGCATTACAGTAGAAAAAGGCTACAATGAGTTGAGGAAGCTGGGTATTCTTCAGTCTATCCAAGGTAAGGGTTATTTTATTGTCAGTACATTTATCAAACAAAATCTAAGAATATTACTATTATTCAATAAATTAAGCGCACATAAAAAGGTAATCTATGATGCTTTTGTCAAAAACCTTCACGAAGAGGCGGCGATTGATTTTTATGTTTATAACAATGATTATGGACTTTTCAAACGCCTTTTGGAGCATCCAAAGGACAATTACACGCATTATGTGATTATTCCTCACTTTTTAGAAGACGAGGCTACGGCTATCAAACTGATTAACGAACTACCGAAAGAAAAACTTATTCTTGTAGGTAAAAAACCCAAAGGGGTCAGTGGAGAGTTTGGAGCTGTGTATGAAAATTTTGAAAAGGATATTTATAATGCACTTTGTCAGGCATTTACGTATTTAAAGAAATATCACACACTCAAAATTATTTTTCCTGAAAACTCATACTCGGCAGATGAAATTATCAAGGGATTTCTTGCTTTTTGTCAAAAAAATAGCTTTGAGCATAAGATAGTGCATCAAGCCAAGCACGAATCTATCAATGAAGGAGAGGCATACATCACCCTTACAGAAGAAGATTTGGTGATTATGCTGGAGCGAATCATTAATTTGGAAATGAGCTTGGGAAAGCAGATAGGTCTAATATCTTATAATGAGACTCCTTTGAAGAAATTTATTATGAATGGCATTACTACGATTTCTACTGACTTTGGGGAGATGGGCGAAACTGCCGCAAAATTGGTCTTGACTTCCTCAAAAGCACAAATAGAGAATCCTTTTTACCTTACATTGAGAGGTTCTATTTGAAAAATTGAGAAATTTAAAAAAAAGTAGTAAATTTGACAGCTTTCCCCCAATAATCTTACTAATATGATAAAACCTATTCAACATTTTATAGATGACTGTAGGCGATGGACAATTGCTTTGGGTGCAATGGTATTTTTTTACATTGTATTCAGATTGTCTGCCATTTATGAGTTTAGTTTTGGTTGGTATTTGTTGTCTATTCCCTTGATTTACTATATTTTTATTGTATTGGACAGAGTCCTTATTTATGTACTTTATCGATTTTCTTGGTTAAGGAAAATGATTTTAGGTAAAAATTGGATTGAAGGGGATTGGATTGAAGTTTTGTACGACAAGGGCAAGATGGATTCTATTGCAATTTTGCAGATTGTTTATGAAAAACAAGGCTCTTATACGCTTAAAGGCGAAAGTTATACGCTTACAGGAGAATATAGAGGGAGTTTTGTTACGCCTAATACTACCTATCACGAAGAGGAGCGCGCTTTGCGCTATTCTTACTCTGGCAAACTCAAAGAAGCCCTCATCGCAGGAACGGGAGTTTTAGAGTTCAAAATCAAAGAAAATGAGAAAGTTGCGGAAATTTTTGAAGGACATCTCTTGGACAATTTCCATACCAAAGGAGCTACTTTCAAGGCAGAAAAGATATATGACTATGCGAAGATAGACTCTCTACGCTCCAAGAAAGATTTTATGCGTGAGTATATCAGCAAACAAATCCTCCATAAAAAAGAAAAAGTCAATTATTAGAAAATATATTAAATCAAGCCGTTAAGCGTAGCAAAGCGAATAAGCTGAGCCACATTCTTGGTGCCTGATTTGCTCAACATAGAATTGCGATGCGTGTTTACTGTGCTTGTGCTAAGCTCTAAAGCCATAGCAATCTCATCACTTGTCCTTCCGTCAGCCAAGAGTTTTAGTACAGCAATTTCTCGTTCGGAAAACAGAGGAATTTGAGTATAGCCCATAGTTTGTGAATACAAAATCTGGTGAATCTTTGTAGGAATATAGGTATGACCACTAATGATTATTCTTACAGCTTCGGCAAGTTCCTTCTCGTCGCCGCTTTTGTGGAAAAAGCCAACAGCTCCTGATGCAAGCATGTCTTCTATATGTCTGCGTTCTATGTGGGAGGAAATCGCCAAAATCTTGATATGAGGATACAGGTATTTGATATTTTTTGCGGCTTCTTTGCCGTCAATTTTAGGCATATCTATGTCCAATAAGACCAAATTAATATTGGACTCTTTGCTTAGCAGTTCGAGTAGCTCTTCTCCATTTTCGGCTGTACTAATGATTTGATAACCTTCATCTTTCAGCACGCGCGACAATCCACCAGACACAACCTTATGGTCATCTGCAATAATAATTTTTATATAACTATTTTCAGGCATAAATGTCGCAACTTTGTGAGTAGCAAGAGGGTAGAATTGCATTTGCATAGACTAACAAATTTATGTGTTGAAGATTAAAAAACAAAATAATCTAAAAGTTTTGGTAAAGATAATAGTAAACAAACATGGCTGGTCGAATAAATAAAACAGATAATGAGATTTGATAAAGCTGATTAGATTTTGTAGAACTTGAGGATTATTCGCATTGCCCCAATAAAAATTTGCTGATTATACAAAACACGGTGTGCTGATTGGAAAAACACGATGCTTGATTAGATTCAACGTTACAAAGGTAGGACAAAGGATAATACCAAACATCAATAGAAATGAGGAGAGAGGAACAAAAAAATAATTAGTAAAAATAATGAGTGGAAATTGTTAGAAATAACGACCACAAAACCAAGAAAAAATAGGACTTTTCTAAGAAAAAGTAACTTTTTAAGAGATTTAAGACTAAATAGTTAGTTTAATATTCTAAAAATTAACATTTAGTTAATATTAGTCCCTCCAAAAATCACACATCAGTCCTATTTTTCATCTTTTTAGTGGGGATAGTTATGTGGAAAGTAGTGCCTTTGTTAAGAGTATCGGTTATAAGTATGGGTGCTACAGAAAAAGTAAATGTTTGGGAATTATCTGGTTGAGACAGAATAGAAATAAAGAAATAGTTATGACTGAGGATATTGATGTATAGCCAGGGGTTCGATGTACAGCAGACTAGCGGACGACGTCAGCCTGTGTAACTTCCGCCATTGCGAGTAAAAATCTACCCTATTCTCAGGAACTTCCATGGAGGGAAAATTGCGGGTTTACCGCTTCTCTCTATCCACATGATAACTCTGAAGGCGCCAGCGTCAGAGATTAATTTCAGGGGGGGGCCTAGGAGGCGAAACCCGTCCACCCGTCCTAATACAGCCCCTCCATACCTGACATAACAACTTAACCGCTGGCCAGTGTAAAAGTTTTATTGCCATGATAAGCATTGTG
>JALOMB010000006.1 GCA_025455685.1 Chitinophagales bacterium
ACTATCTCTTAAAGGAGCAGCGTCTGTAGCACGAGCCAAAGCACCTACAATAGGAGCGTTTGATGCATTATCTGCTACTAGATTAAGTAAACTATCTCTGAGTGGTGAAGCATCTGTAGCACGAGCAATACTACCAATCAAAGGCTGACTAGAAACATTGTCAGATATAACTTTGATAAAAGATTCCTTCAAAGGTGACTTATCCGCATTTCTAGCTACAGCACTTATCATACTGTCAGAATAGGGCTTGGCAGTCATTCTACCTGCTAAGATTGTATCGTTAATTTTAATCTTAACGTCTTTTAATAAAGCGCCGGCACCATTAGCAACTTGTATAATATTATCGTCAGATCTGAGATCACCGCCTACACTTCCGAATTTACTATTACTTCCGCTATATATCCATTTAGAGCCATTATTTACATAAATCCCTTCTTGGACATCTGCAGTATCGGTAAGATTATATACCATCATACCTTTAACATGATAAGACAAAGGAAATGATGAAATAGAATTTCTAAGAGATAATCTAGGGAGCAAAACTCCACCTACTTTAGATTCTAATTCTAAAATAGCATTTACATCAATTCGTTCTGGATTATTTCCAATTTTCACTTGTGCATTCATTCCAAAGCAAAAAGCCGAAATAAAAGCTAGATTAAGAAATGTTTTTTTCATATTATATAAATTGTTTTATTTTATTTATCAAAAACTATGCTAAAATTTTAAAATGCAAAAGTAATTAATTTAAATTTAATCATGTGGAAAACTTTTTTATTGTCCAAGCGGTACCGAAGACGCTCGAGTACTCGAGGGATTTATCGGAAGACACACTGGCTTGCATGATGTAGGCCTAGCCGTGAAGGTGAAAAAATAATTGCTAAATCTATCTTCGAAGGTGTATTCAAACGAATAATTTCTAGATATCGGATCATAGACCAAAGGGACTTCATCCATTGAGCGGTCTATAGCAAAATTAGAGGATTTATTGATAATAACAAATGGACCAAAAGATTGGTTTCTAGTAGGCGCTGGCATACTGTCAAGCTTATTTTGTAAATTGCTCAAATGTGACGGAATAAATATCTTGACTGCTTTTTGGAAATTAGTAGGTTTCACCTTCCAAATTCTTTTCATCCTATAAAAAGGACATCCTAGTGTTTCATATATTTTGGGGAATTCCAAGGTCGTATCCTGCTGTAAGGTTCTCCAAGTGAGACTTGAATCATTGTCTCCGATGATAAGATATGTTCTGTCTAATAAAAAATCTAGAAAATTAGACGGGTTAGAAGTATAATTATCTTTTGTATTTGCACTAAGAGTTATCAAGCTTCCCGGCATCGTACTTCTAGATATGCTTTGAATAAAGCAACCAATTTGATCGCGAGCTATTCCAATAATTCTATGAGAAAATGAGCTGACATCATAAATCAATTCAGAAGAGTCATTTCTACCATTCCAGTCTGGGGAATAATAATTTTCTTTGAGCGTAATCCCATAACGTAGTGCTAGATAGGAATTGATACTCTGAGTTTCTACGTTAGGTAGCTTTTGGCTATAAGTTATGATATCACCTACTAAACTATTATTATAGGTTGTCAAATTAGGACTACCACCTAAACCAAGGGTATAAGAGCCCGAAGTCAAGGCACTATCTGTAGGTGTAGATTCGGGTGCCCCTGCGTTATATGCTATAGAAATAGTGGCTGTATCAAATCTAAAAGTATGCAAATTTGGAATATTTGGGATAAGTCCTGTAGGCAATAAGGTTTTATTTTGAACCCTGACTTGATTAGTAAGCCAGACCCCGCTTCCATTAGAACGAGTATAAGTCAATAGGCCATTTGGTGAATTACTCACAGCGAAGACCGAGCCTGCTTTAGGCAAGAAAACCTGATCTAGGTTTAGGTTTGATCTTGATAGAAATCCATTACCACTAAGGCTTATATGGTAATTGAAGTTCATGGTATTTAAATTGCCTTGATTAATCGTTGCAGTGCCGGTGTTGTTCTTGATCAAAGGTAAAGAACCTGAGGCTCTATCATCAATGGAATCACCGTTGGCTATAGTTCGATTCGCTATTTCATCACGAACTTGATACCATGAGGTCAGTCCATCTGATACACCGGCAGGTGCCACACAAATGAGCTGAGTTGAGAAGGTAAAATAATCACCATTGAGGAAATTATAATTTACCTGCCAGGTGCTATCTTCTGGGATATATACCATTGGCGTTTCTATTACATTGGTATTTGCAGAGAAATTTCCATTATTTACGGCTCTAGTGACGATAAGGAAATAGGACCCAAGTCCCTTTCTAGGTAATTTATAAGGTGTTATCTTGCTGTTATCAGGGACTTTAATTGCTAAGGAACCCACGTTGCCAATTTCTTGAACACGCCATACTCTATTGAGTCGGACATTAAAGAAGATTTTCCCTAAGTCTTTGCCAGTCCATAATAGATTTCTATTATTATCTCCTATCATACATGCACTGAAATTTCTGGTTAAAGATCGATTATGCAAGTTATTATTTTCAAAAAATCTATTCCCGTTAGAAATGGAAATAAAAGCGCCATCTTCAGAAGATTTGGCTTGCTTTTGGTCGAGTGCACCACAATCATCTCTGATTACACCGAAGATTCTATTATTGAACTCTGGGAATCTACTATAGTTCCATATCGTATCGCCTGATGATATGATATAATCTTGTGGAATGGTAAAGCCATATTTTCCAGCAAGGTATGAATTTACGAGCTTTCTTTCGTATTCACTGAGCGTTTTGGAAAATGAAATTATCTCTGCAATATTGCCTTTGAAATAATTTAATGAGTCAAATCCTACTTTTACTCCTAGATTATCAAGCCAATACTGAGGTGTATTGATATTAGTATGGGCATATCTTTGACCCATGATGTTGATACCCCAATTATTGGTATCACTATACTGATTGTAAATATTGAATCGAGTAGGGTCGAAATTAATTCCTGCGAAATTTATCCCTGCTTTAGGAGAAACTACGACATTATTCATTGGCCTAAAGCCAAACTCCTGTGTCGTAGCACTCGGATCTATGATAGCACCACTACTATTGGTAAATCGTCCTCTGAAATTAGATTTGCCCCCATAATACAAAGGATATGCAGAATTAGAAGTCGTATCAGTAGACTTTACGATACTAAAAATCTCAGATTTCTTGAAATCCTTAGGGAAGGTATAAGGGGTATCGATTAAACTATTTTGAAAATAAGCATTAGTACCATTAAACCAAACAGAAGCATTGAAGTTCAAGCTGTTATCTTGATAAATAGGCGTTCCTTTTGACTTAAGGTCTCTGAGAAAAAGCGTTTGGTCGAGCCAATTGGTGGCTGTAAGTTTGTCTAGGGTCATACCGAGCTGAGCAGAGTCAGACTGTATCCATTGTTCTAAATTTTCTTTTACACCGCCTGGAGATGCTTGTATCAAAGCCATTGAAATATGATCTCCGTCATTCAATACGACATTTTGGAATACCGAAACTCCTCTATCAATCCTTACGGCATTATATATCCTAGCTGTAGAGAAATTAGTTCTATTCGCACTTACAATTAGAATTGGTTTATAAAAACCTTTATTACTTAGAAACTGTCCTACTTTTCCCATTTTTACTTCTAACCCTGAAAAGCTTTGCGTCGCATCGACACGCCACATCCTACCAAACATGACATAGCAGGCTGATGAATTAGTGATTGAAGTAGGCATTGGTATATTTGTTACCCAATTCGTATAGGTACCACCATTATGACCTACATAGAGGAAGGAGTTATTTAAGGTAAATGAACCGGTATTTGATTGATTATTAGGAGCAATGGCTCTAAGTCCTATAGATATAATATCATTTCCGTCTGTAGCCGTAGATTGTTTTTGATTGAGTCCAGCACAGTCATCGCGTCCAATTCCAGTAATATCTTTATTAAACAAGATATTATCTGTAGCATTCCATACTATATTGCCGCTACTATTGATATAATTGGTAGGTGTAGTTTGGTCTAAAGTCATTCCCCATTTAGTGGCTATATAGGAGTTAATTTTATTTTGTTCGACTCTAGATAACTTCCAAGGATAAATAAAATATTCAAATAAATCACCTTTCCATCCTTGATTATCTGGTGAATTCCATCTATTTCCTAGTTGAAACTGAACACTAGGGGCCATCGTAGTATACCAAGAATTAAAGGAAGACTGAAGATAATTGATACCTTTATTATTTATAGCGATATTATTCCCTGATACAATATTAGAATTAGTGTATTCATAACTGAGAATAGCTTGACGAAAATCACTAGTATTCCAGAATGGTGTCGTTCCTGTGATTTCAGCGGCGAATCCCCCATAGGCTAGTGTAAAATTAGGGGTATAACCTATCTGTGCATTCCCATTATTCATTTGTCCATAGCCAAATAATACTCGTTGAGTATTAGTAGATTTGAAGTTAATTGCCTGGTATATTGTTCTTGAAGCACTACCATAAGGAAATCCCCTTAAATTATTGGAAATATTGAATCCTCCTTCTACCGAAAATCTATTTTCATTAAAAGCAATCCTTTGATGAAAATTCTGTGTGCCTAGATTGAACTTATATAAAATAGGCTGACCTTGTCTCAGCGTAACATTATTGGAGTTTAGGGATAAATCAGACCAAATAGTATTCAAAGGAATAACCGCTGAATCATTGATACTACTCAACCCTTGATCGTCACTCGAAAGCCATATCGAAGGTCCATCAGGAGCAAAGAAATAAAAAGAATCAGGGATTGGCGTATAAAGATTGCCACTTCCACCATTCCAAAGTACTTGTATATTTTCTGCACCTGAGCTATGAGCGTAAGAGAGATCAAAATCATGATAACCTTGAGTTAGGTTTACATCTAAACTAGTTACCGTTCCTTGACTTGTCATGTTTAGTACTTGAGAACCATTTAATAGCAAGCGGGCTTGATTGGTGGCTATGATTTGAAATTTATAGGTAGATGAAGTAGCAGGTATTCTGAGTTTACCCAAAAATCTCATGCCAAAGAAATCTGAAATCTTATTAGATACGACATTATGTGCATTATGAGGATTATTGACAATACCACTAGAAATGAAGCTACCAGGAAGAGCTGGTAATGTGGATAAATCTAAAGTAAGTGGATACGTAAAAGAAAACCCTCTATTTAATGTAAAACGAACACCAGGTACATGTCTTCTTCCTGAAATCATGACACCACTATCTGGAAATCTAACCCCACCGGGCAAAGCTTGATCCCACAACATAGTCACAGTAGCACCGTCAGTAAGCGATACATTTCTATATGTGGCAACTCCATTGACCAAGGAAGTAGCTCTGTATAAGACCGGGCTACCTGTGAGTAAATTATTATCTCCATCAGTATCTACGACGAGTTGCGGATTGGACATATTGTTTTGAATTCTTAGCCCTGTCGCAGAAGCTCCTATACGCACTTCAAATCTCTGAGTTATATTGGTGTTTTTGACTTTCCATACTTGTCTCCACCTCACAGGATTACAAGCTGTAGTGGCATATGCAAGCGGAATACTATCACTAGCACTGTTGGCAAAAGTAAAATCGATATTGTCAGAGCCAAATTTAGCTCCTAAGACGACGAAAGATTTATCATCATTAAAAGGATAGGGATGTTTTTGATTGCCATTTTCTACTATAGTATCTACTCCTATGCAGAAATTGGAAAATTTGCCGAATTCAAAAGACTGAGACTGACGCTGATCGAGAAAACCACAATCATCTCTACCTACACCAAACATAAAAAACTTATAATCTGGGTTTCCAAACCAAATATTCTGCCCATCAGATGAAACATAATTTGAGGAAGCATTTCCACTTCCATTATTCAAGGTCAAACTATATTTCAACGCAAAATAACTATTGATTTTATTTCTCTCAGAAGCTTGCAAAATTCTATTATACAAGATAACTTCTGAGATTTCACTATTTCCATATAATGTTCCTGAGACATTAATCCCAAATTTGCCCCCAACTTTATCAAAACTCATTGAATTGGTGTTGGTCTGCATCAAAGGATTTGAATTTATATTGATACCCCAATTACCCGCAGAACTAAATGTATTGTAGTTGGACCATTCCAAAGGATTAAAAGAAAAATTATTTGACGTAATTCCAGTTTTGAAATCATAATACACATTAGTAGTCAGTGGCTCAAATCCAATTCTATCCGTAGTACCGAATCTTTCATAGATACCTCCGTTGTCCCAAGTATAATGTGACCCTAATCCAGCTTGTCCTCCATAATCGAATAAAGGAGCATTTTGTCTATCTAATTGAAGTGCTCTACCGATACCGAAGGCCTCCATAGCGCCCCAAGATGCGTTAAAATTGGGATTTGTAGTGTTTTCAAAGCCACTATTACTGCCTACTAATCCTGGATTGTAATTTCTCAAGTTTTCTTTGATTACCGGTCCACCAACTCCGATTAAATCTAATTTATTAGTCGATCGGTCATTTAAAGTAGTCAAAATACCTTCGTCCTCTACGATCACATCGGCTCTCATAGATTTATGTACTACAAAGGATAAGGGGATAAATCGAATATAGCGCGCTACTAAAATAGAATCTAAATAATTAGAAATCAGTGTGTTTCTATCACTATTTCCATCAAAGACTAAAGGTATATCATTATATACGAAATTATCCAAGGAATAAGAAATTTGATAAGCGGTAACCCACTGATCTAAATCTGCTCTTCCTTTGGTTACGAAGCCTTTAATTCTTTTTTGACTTCCGAGATCTAGTTGCAAATATCTTCCTACGATATTATTATCATCTACTGACCAAGAACTATTAGAGGTTATTTGAGAATTTGCAGGTGGCAAACCTGGCCATGATCCATTTGCGCTTCTATTTGAGGTAGATACATTGAGATAAGTATTGTCGAAATCATCCAAAGTAACCCAATGAGCTAAACCTGCACTGACACCACCGGGAGCGGATATCTGCCATGCTATCGTAAATACTTCATTATGCTTTAATTCTACTGCCTTAAAAATGGCCATATTTGCAACTATTTCTGAAGAAGGATAGAGTCTCTGAGTCCCTGTGAGGAAATCTCCGTCTCCATCTTCATCGACGACGATTGATAATTTTTTAAACGAATTGACAAATTTAAATGTATTATTGTCCCCACCAGCTTCTATATATATTGATCCTACATTTCCTTGGGCTCCGACCTTCCATTGGCGATTAATTCGATTTACACCGCAGCTATTTGGACCGAATACATTAGAAGAGATATTTCCTGAAACTGAATTTAAAGCAGAGTTATTGTCCCCTATGACTAAATAAGCACCTTCTGGCATATCTCCAGGATTGTCTGCATTTGAAGCATAAATGCCTTCTATAGCAATTCTAATAAAATTATTGGTTCTATCTGAGGCAGTGAAGAATTGACTTTGTGATTGTTTTTGATTCAAAGAAGAAATAGCCAAATCTCGACCAATACCAAAAATTCTATTGTTATATGCAGAGTTACTACTCCTAGACCAAAAAGTAACCCCATTTGGAGCCATATAATTGGATTGAGAAGTAATTCCGTATTTGATAGCTAAGTATGTATTGACTTTTTGGGTTTCTGTATCAGAGAGTTTATAAGGATAATAAATAAATTCCGGAAATAATACTGTAGCCATCCTTAAATTGGCACATTTTCCACCGATATGTATCCCTGAAGGGTCTATTTTGTTGATATTAGCTAAATCAAAAGTAAATTTTCCTTCTGTAAATGCTGATGCATTGACACGTATTCCTGAAAATGGAATATTTCGATTGCCCGCTGCATCGAAGTCATTATACATCTCTACGATCATCGGCTCATTTGAGAGAATGGTCTTGGCCTGATTTAAACCACCAACCCCTAAAACATCATTGACAAATGATGTAGCATTTCTAAATATACCGATAGCTTCCTGAGCACCACACCCGAAGCCTTGATTAAATAAAAACCGATTCTGAACAAAATTTTGATAGGCTATAGGCATGAATACTTGCAAACTGGAATTCCCAATAGCAATCCCATGAGAAGATCGGTCTCTAGTACCTAATTGAGTGATATAACTCGTATTTCCATCGAAAACCGCTGCTGGATTGTAATTGATATAAAACTGCTGTCCAGAAATCTTGATGGGCGCTTTACCTTGAGCTAAAAAAGCATTATTATTTTCAAATCTAGTAGGGGCTTGATTTCTAAAAACACTTACATAATTATTTAAAACGTTTTCATTGACCACATCTACTGCATCTGCTCTATACCAATGAGACAAGGAAGAAGGATACCGAACATATTTGCCATCTAATTCATCGACTGTGTTATTGGGAAATCTGACGTTTATTTTGAGACTTTCGCCTCCCGTATATTCATAATGCTTGATCCGAATGACATGATAGCCACTAGGTAGATTGATATTAAAGAAATTTGATGCAAAATTAGGCGCTGTAGTATTTGACCTAGTCACGACACCCAAAAGTTGATTATTGACCCAAATCGCAGCGACATCATCTATAAACTCAAATTGAAAACCATATTGACCTGTACTCGGTGCTAAGAACTCTGCGATATATTCAGTCCCTACGAAATCTGCGGACTGTCTATTATGTTCATTCCCTCGGACTTTGTCTGTATAGCCTGAGACTTTAGCAGTTCTATTATTGGTACCTAGTCCAAAAGAATCTACTACTTTATCTTGAGGGCCACCTATACTTCCCTCATATACGTCGTAGCGCCATCCTTCGGTATATCCTGCTTCTACACCACCTGGAGCAGATGTTTGAGCATTCATGGCATACATGACTAGCCACAACCCAAAACTCAAAAGCCATTTGCTCCTAAAGCTATTTAGGGAAAAATTCAGTAATAATCTAGTGTTCTTTTTTGCGCACATGAGCTAGTATATCTTACAAACTAGTTTATTGTTTAATTTGCATAATTATATTCATAAAGCTACATTCAGAGCCATTGGAGATGATATCGTAATTCATTACCCCATCATCACTCAAGGAATTAATTCTAATGGTTCTATTATCAAAAACCGTAACATAATAATTGAATTTTCTAGGGTCACTAAACAATGGAAGACTAGCTGGTGCACTAGGATTTTTATATGCTGGACTTTGAAACTGACTTCTATATACAGCATGTATATCCAAAACCTGATTGGTGAGTAGCTGAGAAGTGGGGATGCTAATAGAAGGCATATACATAAATGAAGCTTGCTCATACATCGTAGGACCTACTACTAGATTTCCAGATGTATCAAATCCTAATGCTTTTCCACCTTTGATGGCATTTGAATTGGGTATGAAATCTGCTGCAACACCAGAAACCGTTGACGTTATTTTATTATTTGCGCCAGTGAGTTGATTGGTAATCGTCGGAGGAGGGCCTGGAGGGCCTTGTGGTCCAGTAGCTATTGCTAAGTTTTTAGCTGGAAAGCTATAATTTAGAAAGCCTTGAGTCGTCCTAGATGCTGCATTTACTTTGAAACTCACTCCTGGGGTACGCTCTACTATATTGACATTGATGATTTTTCCATCTAGGTTCTCATAACTCGCTACAATTGGAATATCGATTGCAGGCGTATTGGGGTCAATGACGATTTGATTATTTGCACTAGCCAAAGGTACTTTTTTCATGACAATTCCATTAAAATTATTTCCTATGACTAAATCACCTACATCATTAAACCCTAAGACTTTTTCGGGAACTACCTGACCTTGAGGAGGTGTCAAAGTGGCTGTAACGCCGTTGACTGTTGATGCAATTCTATTGCTATTGCCTGTCAAGGTATGAGAGACTACATCTGGTCCCGGAGGCCCTTGTGGTCCTGTACCTACTAGAAATCCCGGATAAGGATATCCATAACTCAAATAACCTGCACTTGGATTAGAAGCGAATTTGACCGTAAAGCCTACTGTAGGCTGTCTATCCAAAAGTGTTGCAGAAATTATAGTCCCTAAAGAATCTTCATAATTGATAACCATTGGTATCGTATCAGAAGGTATATCTGGATCGGCTATAAATTGAAGCAAATTTGAGGAAAGCTTCACTTTTTTCATGAGAAATCCATTAGTAACACTTGGAATTCTTCCCATTTTAATCTGTCCTGTATTGGGATCCGTAACCAAAAGTATAGAGTCGGCAGCTGTACCAAAAGGTAGTTGCGTAATCTTAAATTTATTGCCACCGGTAGCTATCGTAAGACTATCTTTTGGGTTGGTCATATTGATGGTAGTGGCTCTATTGAGGGTTCCCCCTAATCCAACACTATCATTATATAGCGATAAACCATTGGTGGTCTGCAATTGACTTTTATCTAGCTTTATCCAATTGATCCCATCGTTATAATAAAATCCTGGCGTGACATTATTAGGCGCAGTACCCGCAGTGGCTGTATTATATACGACCATACCTGCTACATGTGCTTTTAGCGGCAAGAAACTATTGGTGGCAGTCAACGCCACTCTCGGCAAAAGCATACCCATAGTATCTATATCCATTTCGAAAATCGCATTCGGATTGAGTACTCGAGAATTTTTTCCAATTTTTATTTGACCTATAGCTTCCCAACTCATTATTAGAGTAGTGATTATAAGGATACTTTTCAATAAAGCATTAATTTGTTTCATATTAGAATCATATTATTTTGGTCTAATCAATCAAACTTCGCATTTTAAAAAATTTAGACTGAGGATTCAATTTATCTACAAAAATAGCATAAAATACTAATTCAAAGCTAAATTTGAACCTACTGCGTTAATTTTCTATGTGGAAAACACGTAGTTTCAAAGAATTTATGCAAAAATCATTCCAAAACTGGTTTTTCTTTTGCCATGAATGTCAAAAAATTTTCTAAACTCATTATTTTAGTGCCATTTTCCTGAGCTTTTAAAATCTTCGTAGTGATAGCCGATATATCTTTAACTACGAGTATATCTGTTTTTTTACTTAAGCTATTGGCGACTTGGCCTGAATAGGATTCGATTTCTGATTGAAGCGATGCATCTCTAAATCCAGAGAATACAATGGTTAGTCCAAATAGTTTGCCGTTGACAGACGTTTGCGATCCTGACAAATTTACACCTAATGCTTCTAATTCCTTTAGCAATGTTATATTTTCATCATTTTGGAAAAACTTTTGAAGGCTTTCCGCTACTTTTGGGCCTACATCGTCGAGTTTTTGATAGTCTTCTATAGTCCATGTGGAAAAGTCAACTAGGTGGGTTACTTTTTTGGCTAACGATTTAGCGAGCTGTGTACCTACATGTTCGATTCCCAAACCTACAATTAAGCGATAAAGCGGATTTGATTTGCTTTCTTGAATCCCATCTATTATATTTTGTGCTGATTTGTCTTTGAAGCCTTCCAATGCTTGAATCTGAGATTTATCCATGCGATATATACTTGGAAAATCTTCAATCAATTGATTATCTATAAATTTCTTGACTATATCACGACCTAATCCTTTGATATCCATAGCTTCTTTGGATACAAAATAAATTATTTTTTCTACTTGTTGCGCTTTGCAATTTGCATTGATACACTTGACGGCAGAGAGTCCCGTTTCCCGAACTAAATCGGAGGAACAACTCGGACAATTTCTGATATATTCAAAAGGCTTAACATGCTCTTTCCTAGCTTCAATAACTACACTAGAGATATAAGGTATGACCTCGCCCGCTCGCTCGACATAGACTTGATCTCCGATTCTAATATCTTTTTCTCTAATGAAATCTTCGTTATGCAGGGATACAGAAGACACCATAACTCCTGAAATATTTACTGGCGCTAATTTGGCTACAGGGGTGACTACGCCCGTCCTTCCGACTTGAAACACAATATCTTGAACTTCACTGATTTTTTCTTCAGCTTTAAATTTATAGGCAAAAGCCCATTTCGGATGATGAGCCGTCTGTCCTAAATACTCTTGAAAAGGAATTTCATTGATCTTCACTACCAACCCATCAGTATCATAGTCAAATTCATGACGATAACTTTCCCAATAATTGACTACATCGATAATTTCTGCGGTGTTTTGAGCAATTTTAATTTGAGGAAATGTGGTAGGTAAGCCAATTTTATCTAAAATTTCCATAATTTCAAAATGCGTTTGAGGGCTCATCAAATCAGAATTTATTAACTCAATAAAACCTACACCATATAGAAATACTTCGACTTTTCGAGCTTTGATTTCTTGAGGAGATTTAAGGCGCAAAGAACCTGAAGCGAGATTTCTAGGGTTTTGAAATTCATTTAAACCCATAGTTTGTCTTTCTTGATTAATTTCCAAAAAATTTTTTCTTGATATCACACATTCTCCTCTTAGTTCAATTTTCTTGATGTTTTTCGATGAAAATTCTATTGAATGCGGTAGGTTTTGGATAAACTTGGCGTTTAAAGTAATCGACTCACCAATTTGACCATTTCCTCTGGTAGTTGCTTGGATAAGTCTGTCATTGTCATAGATCAGGGAAATACTAGAGCCATCGAGCTTGGGTTCCATGGTAAAGGAAAAATTCTCCCCGACTTCCCCTTGAGTACTTTTGATGAAATCTTCAATATCCGATAACCCATAAGAATTCTGTAAACTCAGCATTGGAGATAAATGTGTAAAAGGTTCAAATTCATTTTGAATCCCGTAAGCCACTTGATTGGAAATACGCTTGTGAACTGGGATCGTATCGGCATTGCTCACCTCAAAGGCCTCAATTCGCTTCATTATACTATCAAACTGTGCATCCGTAATCTTAGGGGTACTAAGCATATAATAATGATGATTGAGATATACGATAAGCTGCTCAAAGTCGGCATAGTTCTTAGCGGTAATTTGGAGGTCTAAAAAATCAACTACTTGCATGCGTTATTCTTTTAGTAATGATTCAATTTTGTCTATATAATCTAAGTTGTCATCTAGATAGAACTTAAATTCTGGAATAATTCTCAAGCTATGTTTGAGGTGATGGCCTAAGATTTTTCTAATTTCCTTAGCGTTTTCATTTAGTGAGTCGATGAGTGCCTGCTTGTCTGGAGCGTTAAACACAGATAAATTCATTCGAGCAATAGATAAATCTGGGGTAACATTAACTTTAGTCAAGGTAGTGAAATAACCCATAAAAAAGGGTTTGAGGTCAGTACTCATGAGCTTAGCGGCTTCTTCCTGAATTAAATTGGCAATTTTTTGCTGTCTTCTCGAGTCCATAAGTTTGAATTTGATCTATTTTTAAAATTATCGATAAAAATAAAATTTTAATTCTTATTTTTGCGAAAAATTTATTTTCCTTTAATAAAATTAGCAATTTATATGGCAACAGGCAGCATTCTTCAAGTAATTGGACCGGTAGTAGATGTTAGATTTGAGA
Source organism: Chitinophagales bacterium (assembly GCA_025455685.1). Classification (GTDB taxonomy): domain Bacteria; phylum Bacteroidota; class Bacteroidia; order Chitinophagales; family JADJOU01; genus JALOMB01. The sequence continues at coordinate 13,427 of JALOMB010000006.1, forward strand.
CGCTTCAGGATTTACCAAAAATCTACAACGCCCTCGAAGTAACGAAGCAAAACGGACAAACCATTGTACTCGAAGTACAGCAGCATCTCGGCGATGACAAAGTAAGAACCGTAGCAATGGATTCTACAGATGGTTTGGTACGAGGTATGCAAGTCACTGATAAAGGTAGACCAATCACAATGCCTGTAGGGAATGGCGTATTAGGAAGACTTTTTAATGTAGTAGGCGAAACTATAGATGGGATTCCTTTTGAACTCAATAGAGACAATGGCTATGCTATCCACAACGAACCACCAAAATATGAAAATTTATCGACTTCCACAGAAGTACTCTATACGGGAATTAAAGTAATTGACCTAATCGAGCCTTATGCCAAAGGTGGTAAAATCGGACTCTTCGGTGGAGCAGGTGTCGGTAAGACCGTCCTCATCCAAGAACTCATCAATAATATCGCAAAAGGTCACGGTGGATTATCAGTATTTGCTGGTGTAGGTGAGCGTACGAGAGAAGGAAATGATTTGTTGCGAGAAATGCTAGAGTCTGGTATCATCAAATACGGAGAAGCCTTCATGGAAGACATGGAAAAAGGCGGATGGCCATTGGATAAAATCAGTGAAACTTCTTTGAAAGAATCCAAAGCATCTTTTGTCTTCGGTCAAATGAACGAGCCTCCTGGTGCTAGAGCTAGAGTTGCGTTATCTGGACTTACCTTAGCAGAGTATTTCCGTGATGGTGGTGAAGAAAAAGACAGTCAAGGAAAGGATATTTTGTTCTTCGTAGATAATATCTTTAGATTTACTCAAGCAGGCTCAGAGGTATCGGCACTTTTAGGTCGTATGCCTTCTGCAGTAGGATATCAACCAACCTTAGCTACAGAAATGGGTTTGATGCAAGAGCGAATTACTTCGACCAAAAAAGGCTCTATTACTTCTGTACAAGCTGTATATGTCCCTGCAGATGATTTAACCGATCCTGCTCCTGCTACTACCTTCGCTCACTTAGATGCTACGACGGTATTGAGTAGAAAAATAGCCGAACTTGGAATTTATCCTGCCGTAGATCCACTTGATTCTAGTTCGAGAATTTTAGATCCTTTAGTAGTAGGTGATGCGCATTATAATTGTGCTCAGCGTGTCAAAGAAATTTTACAACGTTACAAAGAACTTCAAGATATCATCGCAATTCTAGGAATGGATGAGCTCAGTGAAGAAGATAAACTTATCGTACATAGAGCGAGAAGGGTTCAGCGTTTCTTGTCACAGCCATTTCATGTGGCAGAGCAATTCACTGGTTTAAAAGGAGTCTTGGTCGATATCAAGGATACGATCAAAGGATTTAATATGATCTTAGACGGTGAAGTAGATGAGTATCCTGAAGCAGCCTTTAACCTAGTAGGAACAATCGAAGAAGCCATCGAAAAAGGTAAAAAAATGCTTGAAGCCTAATGAGAGTTGAGATTATTACCCCAGAAGAAATTCTATTAGACGCTCAGGAAGTAGTCTCTGTGGTTTTACCAGGCAGTGATGGTAAATTTGAGATTCTCAAGAATCACGCACCCATAGTAGCTTCATTGAAGGCTGGTGTAGTCAAGGTAACTCTTGAGAATAAAACTACGCAAGAATTTGAGGTGAATTCTGGACTAATTGAGTTTGCCAACAATCACCTAAACGTCTTGGTTTCGTAGATTTCGCTCCATTTTGTTTGCTTTAAGCAAATTCTTCAAAATCCTTTAAATCAATTTAAGTTTACAAATCTATTTTTTGGACTATCAATTCTAAGATTGATCAAATTAATAAATGCTTCTGTGACCTAGTGACTAGAAGTCTTCATACTTGTGCTGATTTGATGCCAAAAATCATCATTATAGAATTCAATAGATTCTTTGACTTCGCGCTTGGAAAGATAAAAATAATCAACTAGAAAATTCACAATAAATTTTCTCATCGCACGACTTTTCACAGAGTTGCTTAAGGGTGATTGCTCCTAAGAAATAAGACATTAAATCCTGTAATTGAATTAAAAAATAAGCATTTCCTCTTTCTTTTGATTCTTTTTTATAGTCTAAGCAATATATATACAAATCATTGCGTCATATCGCTACGTGATACAAGCTTATCCTTAATCAAAGTAAATTTACAGTCAATTTAATCCAAAACCTCAAACCCTGTATAAGGCACCAAGACCTCAGGAATTCTAATGCCTTGAGGCGTTTGATAATTCTCTAAAATAGCTGCCATTATTCTAGGAAGGGCCAAAGAAGAACCATTTAGCGTATGACAGAGCTCATTCTTACCAGAATCATTCTTGAACCTAACTTTTAAGCGATTGGCTTGATAGGTCTCGAAGTTAGACACTGAGCTGACTTCTAGCCATTTTTCCTGAGCAGCAGAATACACCTCCAAATCATAAGTCATCGCCGAAGCAAAACTCATATCACCTCCACAGAGCAATAAAACCCTATATTCCAATCCCAAACTAGCTAATAACTCAGCGACGTGATCCTTCATTTGCTCTAACTCATTATAGCTATTATGAGGATGTGAAATATGAACGATTTCTACTTTGTCAAATTGATGCACGCGATTCAGACCTCTGACATCTTTGCCATAGGAACCAGCTTCCCTTCGAAAACATTGAGAAAATGCAGTGAGTTTGATAGGTAAATCTTCTTTTCTAAGGATAGTATCGCGATAAATATTTGTCACAGGCACTTCTGCCGTCGGTATTAGATAAAACTCGTCTTGTGTATAATACATCTGACCTTCTTTGTCCGGTAGCTGTCCGGTAGCGAAAGCCGATTCTCGATTGACCATCAAAGGCGGAATCACTTCATAATAGTCTTTTTTGATATTGAAATCTAGAAAATATCGCTGTAATGCTCGCTGAAGAACGGCTCCTTTGCCTGTAAACACAGGAAATCCAGCACCTGTGAGCTTGACGCCGAGCTCTAAATCAAAAATCTTGTATTTTTTAGCTAAATCCCAATGCGGGAGAGCCTCGAAATCAAAATTTGGTCTATTTCCAACTTGCACTATCACTTGATTGTCTTCTGGGGTCATGCCTTCTGGTACTTTTGCCGAAGGAATGTTTGGAATCTGCGCCAATAAACTTTCCATTTTCTCTTCGTTTGCCTTAGAAGCAGCATTTAGTAGTGAAATCTCTTCTTTTAGAGAATTGGATTGCGTTTTAAGCAATTCTGCCGTGGATAAATCTTCAGTTTTAATGGCTTGACCTACTTTTTTAGAGATTTCATTGATTTGTTGATTCAGACCATCTAGTTTGGTTTTCAGCGATTTTCTTTCATCATCATAGGTTAAAACATCATCGAGCAATGATAAATCTTTGAAATTTTTTTTTGATAAATGAGCTTTAATTTCTGATAAATGTTCTCTTAACTGAGGGACTAATAACATAAAGTAGGTTTGTAAATGCGTTAAATTTTTATTTAGGAGCCTTTATCGATTCATTATCTTTGATTTCTTCTTCAGTCGGTGCTTCTACCGTAACAAGTTTAGATAAATTAGCTTTAATTTTTCCTTCAATGATATTGGCTACTTCTGGGTTATCCATAAGGAAACTCAAAACAGAATCTCTACCTTGACCAATTTTAGTACCGTCATAGCTATACCAAGACCCAGATTTTTCTAAGATATTTAATTCAGTACCGAAATCTACAATTTCTCCAATTTTGCTAATACCTTGACCATACATAATATCAAATTCGCAGATTTTAAAAGGTGGGGCTACTTTATTTTTGACTACTTTGACTTTAGTACGATTGCCAATTACATTGGATTCTTTATCTTTGATTTGACTAACTCTTCTAATATCCAAACGGATAGAAGCGTAGTATTTCAAGGCATTTCCACCAGTCGTCGTCTCAGGATTGCCAAACATCACCCCAATTTTATCTCTTAATTGATTAATGAAGACACAGCAGCATCCTGTTCTATTGATACTTCCTGTGAGTTTTCTAAGCGCTTGACTCATTAAGCGAGCATGAAGTCCCATTTTGCTATCACCCATTTCGCCTTCTATTTCACTTTTAGGTACTAGGGCTGCGACTGAGTCTATGACACAGACATCAATAGCGCCACTTCGAATTAAATGATCTGCTATTTCTAGCGCCTGCTCTCCATTGTCAGGCTGAGAAATGAGCAAATTATTGGTATCGACCCCTAATGCCTCGGCATAAGTTCGGTCAAAAGCATGTTCCGCATCTATAATCGCACAAATTCCACCTCTCTTCTGAGCTTCTGCGATACAATGAATAGCTAAAGTGGTCTTACCTGATGACTCAGGACCAAAAATTTCTACAATTCTTCCTTTAGGATATCCATTAATCCCTAAAGCTACATCTAAGCCTAATGAGCCTGAAGGGATGGCATCTACTGCGATGACCTTGCTGTCACCGAGCTTCATGATGCTTCCTTTTCCATAGGTTTTTTCTATGATGCCGATAGTGGCTTCGAGGGTTTTGATTTTTGCGGATTGATCTGACATAATGTTTTAGTTTTTAGAAGGTACAAATTTAATAATTTTATAACACAAAGATAGGATTATTTTGCGACATTAATTGACGTTTAATTTTTTTTATTTGTTTTTATTTTAAAAAACTTATTTTAGTAAAAAAAAATATGAATTCTGATTTACCTCAATATAAAAATCAATTGGATTTTTTCGCTTCTGGCAAAACATTGGATATCAATTACCGAATTCAAGCCTTGAAAAAGATTAAACAAGCCCTCAACGCTCATCAATCAAACTTTGAACAAGCCATTTATCAAGATTTTGGAAAGTCTCCTTTTAGCACTGAAATATCGGAGATATCCCTGCTGCATCATGAACTCGATTATTATATAAGCCACTTACCTAAGCTTTCTAAAGCCAAAAAAGTAAAGAAAAATGCCGCTAATCTTCTCGCATCGCATTATATCGTAGCTGAACCCTTCGGCGTCACCTTAATTCTAGGTGCATGGAACTATCCATTTTTACTCACCCTAAATCCTATGATCGCAGCTATTGCAGCTGGAAATACGGCTATCATTAAGCCAAGTGAACAAGCGCCACATGCTATGGAAGCTATCAAAAAAATGATGTCTGACGCTTTACCAGAGGAATATGTCTATACGGCAGTCGGTGGTGTAGAAACTGCTTCTGCGTTGTTAGAATTACGATTTGATTTTATTTTCTTCACTGGCAGCACCAATATTGGTCAAATCATTTATGAAAAAGCAGCTAAAAATCTAACACCTGTAGTTTTGGAGCTCGGTGGAAAATCTCCAACCATTGTTACTCCTTCCGCAGACCTATCCTTAGCCGTAAAAAGAATAGTTTTTGGTAAAATGCTCAACGCCGGTCAGACCTGTATCGCTCCCGATTATATTTATGTGCATAGCAGTATCGCTGATGCCTTTAATGAAGCACTGATACAAGAAATTAAACGAAGTAGCTATACTGAAAACTCAGAACAGTTTTGTAATATCGTCAATGAAAAGCACTATAAGCGATTAGAAACTCTCATCAATGAAGAAAAAGTCATATATGGTAATGAAAAAAATCCGGATAAAAATTTTTTATCCCCTACGGTACTGTATCCAACTACATGGGATGACGCTGTGATGCAGCAAGAAATTTTTGGACCAATTATGCCAATCTTGGTTTATGAAGACTTAAATGAATGTTTTCAAGCTATATTATCTCGTCCTAAACCGCTTGCAGCTTATTTCTTCGGAAAAAACGAGGATGAAATCAAATCATTTTCCCGAAAACTATCCTTTGGTGGTGGCTGTATCAACGATACTTTGATGCATATCTCCAATATTCATCTGCCTTTTGGTGGCGTGGGTCAATCAGGCATTGGTAAATATCATGGAAAATATGGATTTGATACATTTTCGCATCACAAATCAATTTTGGAGCAGAGCAATTGGTTTGATCCGAGCTTCAAATATCCACCGTTTGGAGAAGGTGCGAAAAAAATCTTGCGCTTGGTTTTGAATTTTTAGGCTAAACATTCATTAAATCCTCAATCTCTTCTATCTCTATAGGACAGTCCAAAAGTAAATCTTCAAACCCTTGAGATTTTGCGACAATGTCATTTTCTATTCGAACGCCAATCTGTTCTTCTGGAATATAAATTCCTGGCTCACAAGTCAAAACAGAATTTATCGGTAACTCCTCGTTGCTCTTACCTACATCGTGTACATTTAAGCCTAAAAAATGAGATACTCCATGCGGAAAATACTTTTTAACACGATTAAAGTCATTGATATCCTCTATCAAACCTATAGATTTAAGCTCATGAGCCATGATTTTATTGCTTTCTAGATTGATATGGTTTAAGGTGTTGCCACTAACGATCAAATCACGACATGCTTTAAAAACATTTAGCGTGGCTTGATAAACCTGACGCTGACGCGGTGTAAACCTACCTGAAACAGGTATAGTTCGACTCAAATCAGCACAAAATAAAGAATACATCGCCCCAAAATCAAACAATATAATATCTTCTTGGTGTAGCGCTCTAAAATTATCATTATAGTGCAATACACATGAGTTCAAACCAGAAGCTATAATAGGATGGTACGCATGAGTAGCTCGCTGTCGATGGAAAATATATGTAAGCTCTGCTTCAATTTCGTGTTCAAAAGAAAATTTTCTAAAGTTTTTTAAAATATGAATAAAAGCATCACGAGTGATTTGAGCGGCTTTTCGCATCATCTCTATCTCAAAATCACTTTTCATACTACGAAGCTTCCATAAGATAGGGGCACTTCGATGATAATGATGCAGTGGATACTCTGTTTTTAGTTTTTGAAATTCTGTGAGATTCTTGTATGACTCATCGAAACTTTTTCGTCCGTGTTCATTGAGATTTATATAGACATCATGTGTATCAAGCATTATTTGGCTTAAAACTCTAGATAGCTCAGATGTCCACATCACAGTATCTATGCCACTTAGGGCTTTCGCTTCTTCTTGTGTATATTTATAGCCTTCCCATACGCGAATATGATCCGAGGTCTCTTTGATAAACAGAATCTCTCTAAATTTAGGATTTTTCGCTTGCGGATAAATCACCAATACAGTCTCTTCTTGATCGATCCCTGTAAGATAGTATAAATCAGGGTCTTGCTGAAATTCCACAGTAGCATCAGCAGAGCGACTATAGATACTCGCACTATGAAATATAGCTGCAGAATTAGGTAATAAGAGTTTTGAGAAGTTTTCTCTATTTGATTTGTGGTATTCAGAATTAGATTCTATGTAAAACCTCATGCTTAGAAATAATATCCTAAACGAGCACCAAATGCTAAATTAAAATATCTATTTGTAATATTTTCATTAAACATATTTAGATACAAGGCCTTAGTATAAATAGAAAACGATATAGCATTTAACTGATTAAATTTATTTTTGATACCTATTTCTCCCATTAACCCTGGAGAATATATATCATTGACATTTTTAAATTCATTGTCTGATACTTGATAATTATTTCTTTCTGTGAGAATGGAATAAGTATCGGCTACATTTATCGCATTAATATAAGACAAAGTAAAGAAATAAGAAATTAGATTGTAGTTTTCTAAAGTATAAAATCTAAGTCCAATTGGAATTTCCACTAAATGAGCCGTAGAGCGAATAACATGAGAGCTATCAGAATATTGCCATGCTTGAAATCCATAATTATTATAGTTGATACCTGTTACAACACCAGCTTTACAATTAATCGGTATATTCATATCGAAGCCAAAAGTAAATCCTGTTCGCACGCCTGCTGATTGACTTTGCGCATTTTCGGCCATGAAATTTAACTCAGGTCCTCCGAGCATTCTAAAGGTAAGATCCTTGCAATCTTGAGCGAAAAAAGCTGAAGACATTATTAAAAATAGCGATGTTAGAAAATTTTTGACGTTGCAATGTTTCATTTTAGTTATTTTTGGCAAATATAATAATAATTTAGTTTATTGGACTTAATAAATTGTCATAACTTTGTGTTACCATTATTCCTAAATCCAACCTTTAATGTCATAGATACAAAAATCGTGCCGAGTTCAAAAATATTTTTGATTGGCTCCTGTTTTTCAGATAATATAGGCGCTCATTTCAAAAGAATCAAACTAAATACTATGTCTAATCCATTTGGTGTTTTATTTGACTCCAAAGCAATAGCACAAACAATAAATAGAATTGTCCACAAAAAACACTTTAATGTGGAAGAGTTGTTGATAAATCAGGACACCTATTTTCATCTGCAGCTACATACGATGTGGAATAGAATAGACCCTGAGGTTTTAATACGCCAAGTCAATCAGTGTATTGATACTACCCATGATTTTCTGCGTCAAGCGAACTTTGTCTTTGTTACCTTAGGGAGTAGTTTTGTATATCGTCATTTGCCTTCCAATCAATTCGTGGCGAATTGTCATAAGCTTCCACAAAACCAATTTGAAAAAATTCTTTTGCCTATTTCAGATATTTACGATTCACTTCAAAGCATAGATGAAGATTTGCACAAAATCAATGCACAAATCAAGATAATTAAAACGATATCGCCAGTTAGACATATTCGAGATGGCGTAATTGAAAACAACAAAAGCAAAGCCCGACTCATAGAAGCGCTTCATCAAAACTTATCAGAAAATCACAATCAATATTATTTTCCTTCTTATGAAATTCTAATCGATGTGCTTAGAGACTATCGGTTTTATGATACTGATTTGGTGCATCCCAACTATCTCGCTACCAATATTGTATTTGATTATATCAAGAAATTAATGCTAGACGAGGTTTATTTGTCTGATTTTGAAGAATTTGCAAAAGTGCATGCTTCATTTCATCATCGACCTATGCTAGAACAAAATGAAAATCATCAGAGATTTAAAAGACAAATGAAGGAAAAATGTGTACATTTGCAAGATAAATTTCCTTATTTAGATTTTAGTAATGAAATTATACATTTTAGTGGTTTCTAGTTATTAAATTGCATAAATTGATACTTTGATTTATTTTCGGTTGCTACATTTTAAAGATAAATTTTCTAGAGAATTCTGGATAGGATTTGGGATATGGACGTTTACCTTTTTCCTACCTTATCTAATTTTGGGTCAGGATGCCTATATTCGGGTTCATGATACGCTTGAAGGTGAGTTAGTATGGCTTAAGTTACTAAGTGAAAGTGGCTTTTTTTATAGCTTATCGAATGAAAATAAATTATTGAATTTAATGCATGGCTTGCCGCGAAATGTATTGCCATCTGGATTTAGCTTCGTGCCAAATATGATTAATTATTTGGGGATGTATAGTGGCTATATCATGGCACAGTATTTATTGAAGACTTCTGGTTATACGGCTTTTTATTTATTAATTCGAAGATATATGCATTTGCCTAATCTTGCAGAATGGGTCAAAGTATCAATTCCACTTATGATAACAAGCATTCAATTTTTTACCCCTTTTGGTTTAAGTATAGTCGGAATGCCTTTAGTGGCCTTTGCTTTTTCTAGACTTTACTACAAGAAAGGAATAATTACGACCCTTATCATACTATTTTTCTTTCCGTTCTTTAGTAGCCTAGTGTGGAGTGGGATAGAACTTATCATTTTATTTAGTTTTGCTATCATTATTATAGCTTTTTATGACCGAGATCAAATTAAACACTGGATTCTTGCTTTATTGGCTTTCATTTCAGGTAGTGTATTAGCAAATATTCAATTTCTTAACGGAATGCTTTTTCTAGAAGGGTTTCGCTCCCATCGAGTTTTATATAATACCGTGACAGATATGCCAAATTTCTGGCACTCATTGAATGAATTTCTCATGTTTTTCTTCAGCGTTCATTATCACGTTTCAATTTTCGTGTCTTTGCTCATCTTGGTCGTCTTCATGGTCGCCTATCATGGGATAGAAGCCAATAAATGGGCTCGAAATATTATGCTCGGTATTACAGCTATCGTCATATGGCAGGCATTTTATCCATTTATAGAATATTTACTTAGAGATATTATCTTTATTAAATCCTTTCATTTCAATAGATTTGGCTTTGTACTGCCCTTCTTATGGTTGGTTTTATTGATTATATCTTTAGATATTATCGCCAAAGTGCCTAGACTAAAGAGATGGATACCGCTGATTTTAGTATCGCAGTTCTTTATTTTTATGCTTACCAATGACGAAACCGTTCATAATTATAAAAAACTTATTGGAAAAGATAATTTCCCGAGTTATCGAGAATATTTAGCGCAAAATTTATTTCAACAAATCAAACATGATGTCCCAATTCTCCCTCAAGACAAGACTTTGTCTATAGGATTAAGTCCTTCTATAGCTCAATTTAACGGATTATTAACCTTAGACGGATTGTTTTCTGTCTATGATTTGAACTATAAACTAGAATTCAGAAAAATATTTGAGAAGGAATTAGAGAAGGTAACCTGGGAAAGACGAGAATACTTTGACAATTGGGGTAATCGATGTTATGTATTTCCTGCAGAGATACCTTTGGAAACTGTATCGCACTTCTTAGCTAAGCATGATAAGTTGAAGCTAAAAAATCTCGAAATCGATATCAAACAGTTTGTCAAAATGGGTGGTAAATATATACTTTCCGCATGTGAGCTACTCAATTATCAGGAGTTAGGGATTAAGCCAAGAGGAAAATACGGTGATATAAATAAAGATTTTTGGATAATATATGTCTATGAAGCTCAATAAAATTAAAATTCTTGAATTGATTTTAGTATTGACTTGTATCAGTACTATTTTATTAGTAAGTGCTATATTTATAAGTTACAAAGAAAAGATTGTGAGTTTAAGAAGTTTTTTCTAAAAAGAAAAAAAAGGTTAATTGCCTGATTTTGCGGCGTTTCTTTTGGCTTCGAGATCTTTGCGCATTTTTTCTTTTAATGCTTGAATTTCATCCTTGGTAAACTCTACAGGATTAGGTGTTTTATCTTCTTTGGTGCCTATTGCATTATCTGGATTAACCTGAGTAGCTTGGACTGGCTTAGTAGCTGCATCTAAAGCAGGGGAATTGACTTTAAGTGCTTCAGAAGACTCATTTGCTTTGGTTTTTGAGGACTCCACAATGTTTTTACTATTTTTATTAACCACTTTTTCAAGTTTTTCTTTAGATGAATTCACGATATCAACTGGTTTAATTTCTTTGCCACTAGCATTATTTATAGTAGAAGAGTCTAAAACAGGTTTTTTCTTTAGATTTGAATTAACGTCTTTTATTGTATCTGTGAGGATTTTGGGCACTATATTTGATTTAGTCATAGTGTCAGACTTGGTATTTTTAAGTGCAAGTTCTCTGTCTTTCTTAGCTTGTTTTTGCTTAGCAATGAAAAGCGAATCTAAATAATTCATAGATTTATTAACCGTATCAGAAGGCTTGATAAGGGAGACTCTACTGAGCAGTTCCTTTACTTTTTCATTTTTTGGTTCGAAAACTCTATCTTTGGCTTTTTCTTCAGGAGTACGTTTGTCTTCGATTTTGCTTGGAGGCATTGCTGCTTTTTTAAGCGAAGTATTAGCTAAAGTGATTTGCGGTTTATTCAAATCCAATGGTTTGTTAGTAGATTTAAAATCTTCAATAGTTTTGTTTTCTTTTTTCAGAGCTTTGGTTTGTAACTCTTCGATTTTTTTGGCTGGATCATCTAGTTTAACTTCGATTTTTGAGGAGTCAAAGACTGGCGTTTTTAGGGTTGATTTAGTCGCTTTAATTTTAGGAGTTTTTATAGCAACTTCTTGAGCGATACCTGAATCCAAATTTGTAGGGTCATTGTTTAATTTACCTTTGACCTGAAGGGTTGTATTGGTAGTTTTTGACTTAGGTTTCTCAAGATTTGCTAAGGTTTTTGGTAATTTCTTAAAGGTATCTGAGGCTGTATTAAAGTCAGAGATACTATCTCTTAATCGAGCTTTTCTGAGCTTTTCTTCCAAAACTTTTTTAATTTTTTCTTCTCTAGAATCTTTACTTATTTTGTTTTGTTCCGAATCTATAGGGTCTATTTGATCAGTTACTTTGGTCAATTTTTCTTGCAACGGTTTAGCATTAGGTTTTTGCGATGAATTTGAAGATTTTTCTACGACTACTTCTTTGGCATTTCTAATTTTCTCTAGGAGTCTTGCATTTTCAAAATTATCTCTTTTTCTTCTATCTACGATAAGTCCTTCTTGATTTTGAAGGGCCTCAATTCTAGCCTCATCGATCTCTGAGGATACGTTAGCCGATTGTTTTGGTTTAGAAATTGTAGCTTTGGGTTCTTTTCGGGATTTAGCGATAGAATCCATGATGCGTTTTCTATTTTCTTCGATTTGTTTTTTTCTATCTACTTGGCTATTTTTGGCTTTAATGATACTGTCAATTCTTTCTTTGTTCTTTTGAAGTAATAATTCTTGTTTCGTAGGTTTTTTGACGTTATCTTCTAAATCATTTTTTTTACTTGATTCATTAACTTTAATTTCATCGACAGTTTTACTGATGTTTTGTTCGAATTCATTTGATTTAATGGATGCTTTGATTAATGAATCTTTGATTTTTGGGGTAGTAATTCTATTTATCGAGGTATCTATAGGGTTGCCTGGTAATTTGATATCGTTTTCCAAACGAGTAGGTACGTTTTGGATAGGTACTTTTACATCATTTACCACACCACTTAGACTCGTGACGTTTTCGTTGATACTTTTATCTTTGGTGAGATTGGATTCTTTTTGTTTTAATTCTTTGTCATCTACTTTATTCATAAGGGTATTGCCCATGAAGAATTCATTTAAATCGAAATAAAACTTATCGAGCAAATTCTGAAAGCAAATCCACATAGCGATATTGGCACCTTGTTTATAATCTGTAATATAAGCCGGTTTCCAATTCGGTGACTTTTCATCAAACAAATAAATCTGTTCGTAATTCTTCTCAAAAACCTTACCTTTCTCAGGACTTTCGATTTTAAAAAGTACATTATTATACACATTATATCCTTTAAGTCTGTTACTGACGACATATTGAGGATAGTGTGCCATGACTTCGGTCACCAAGAAGAAATCAGAGCCGTATTTAGATGGGTTTAACTCGACACCTGCTCTATCCAAGTCATCGTAGATTTTATTTTGGACTATTTGTTTGTATGAAACATTCCAAAAATCCTGAATAAGTTCAATTTTAACAGTATCATTTACTTTTTTATTCCAATTCATCGATCTCAAATCTTCGACTGGTTTTATAAATAAAATAGGTTGCGTGTTTTTAAACTTAAAACTTGAAGCAGGAATATGAGGCTCAGTAGTATTGCCTTGAAGTTCTTTTTTAAGGATATTCTGTGCCTCTAGACTTAGAAATGCAATAAAAATAGACGAAAAGATGATAATTTTTTTCATGGTAAGGTTATATAAGCATTATATAAATACTAGCAAAAATAGGAATTTTTTTTTTTATGAGACGCTTTTTTTCTATTTGCTTGATTTGAAAAACCTTATATCAGTATAAATTGGTGTGTTTTTATTCTTTTTTAGAAGAAAAATAAGCATAAACCACTTCATTTATAGAAGCGTAAGAATTCTGTAAATAAATTTGAATATCTTCTGGTTTGACCCAAGCTACTTTTTGAATACCTTCTTCGTGTTGTGGCTTGAATCGATCTGATTTCTTGGCATGCATTAGATACCAGACATTTCTTTTTAAAATTTTGGTGCGTTTCAGGATATAAGTATGGTAAGTATCGATGATTTTATGTAGTAATGCTTCAACTGCGATGCCTGTTTCCTCTTGAACTTCACGTATCGCTGCATCATTTTCTAATTCATTTGGTTCAATTTTACCTTTTGGTAAATCCCATTTATCATTTCGATAAATCAATAAAATTTCTTCATATTCATTGATCACGAGTCCTCCGGCAGCTTGAATCAAAGTAAACTCAGTAGTCAACTCGTTGAATAGTTTTTCTTCGTTTTCATGATAAATTATATGATTTTTTAGCTCAGATATGCCTATTGAATCAATTATTTTTCGCAACTGTTTCTTTGACTTAAATCGATACGTTAAGGCTTTGCCAAACTTCAAAGACATTACGTTGATTAGCGAAGGATCCTGAGACAAGAATAAATTTCTGCCAAAATGACTAATTTTATACATCGAATTTATTCACCAATTTGTAAATTGCCACTTGACATTTGATTGATAATCTTATGATTGACGCCTTTTCCTACAGGGTTCTGAGAATAATTTCCTTGGTAGCTATTGCCATTCATATTATTATAACCATTAGGGTTGAAGCTCGTAGATGCAGGATTATATGGATTGCCAAAACTGCTCGGACTAGAGACGCCAGCCAAAGCACCTGGCTCTCTGAGAATATCAAAAGTGAAATCCTTCATTCCATTGACATACCGGGAGACAAAAGCATCTTTGAGTCCCATTTTTTTGAGTTCTTGAGCCATGGCATAGGCTTCTTGAGCTGAATTAAATCCTGTGATTTCATAAACATTCATACCGCTTTGTTGACTGACATTTAGGTACTTGGTAGTAGCAAACATGTGTGAAATATTAAACATTCTAAAGGCACCAATCTGTACTCGATAAGGGGTAAGATGAGGCGTTAAACTGACTTGTTGCCCACCGGAAATGTGATTTGAGTTGTTTTGCTGACTGATATTCATGGTATTGCTTGCAGCGGCATTGGCTCTAGAAGCTAGTGCCTCTCGTTGTTCTTCTTTGGCCTTAATTTTGGATAAATCTGAGGTCAAGCTATCGATTTTATTTTTATATCTTCTAATTTCATCATCACAGTCTGTAGAGGTCAGCGTTAACTGATTGACTTTTTGTTGTAAGTCATTTATCCTATTGTTTTGGGCAATTTTTTGTTTGTGATAGTCCTCCATATTAGAGAGATAAGCCTTAAGTTCTCTTTTGGTAGATGTTTTATCAAAACTCTGTGCCTTTAAATTAAGAAAAAGTGCACTACATAAAATTAAAAAAAAATATCTCATAAACATTGATTTAGTAATAAATTCTTGTACAAAAATAGAAAAAAAAATGCGAGTTATAAAATTCGTATTAATTTTATCGCTCAAATATGAGATTAAAGTTTATAGAGATAAAAGGCTTCAAAAGCTTTGCTGATAAGGCAAAGATTAGTTTTGATAGCAATATCACAGGCATTGTCGGACCGAATGGATGTGGAAAATCAAATGTCATTGATGCTATTCGATGGGTTTTAGGGGAACAAAAAACCTCAAATCTTCGACTAGAAAAAATGGATAACGTCTTATTTAATGGGACTAAGCAACGTAAAGCTACTGCTTTGGCAGAAGTTCATTTATGCTTCGAAAACACCAAAAACCTTCTAAATAGTGAGTTTAATGAAGTAGTTATCACTAGAAAGCTATACAGAAGCGGAGAAAGCGAATACCGCATCAATGATATTGCTTGCAGACTAAAAGATATCAATAATCTATTCGTGGATACCGGTATAGGCTCTAACTCATATGCTATCATAGAACTCGGAATGGTCGATGAAATACTTACGAATAAAGACCAGTCAAGACGTAGGCTCTTCGAGCAGGCCGCTAGTATCACTAAATACAAACAAAACAAAAAAGAAGCACTTGCAAAGCTAGCCAATACGGAAACAGACCTCAATAGACTTCAGGATATACTCACAGAAGTCAATACTGCAGTTAATTCTTTGGCTTCGCAAGCCCAAAAAGCCTTAAAATACAAGGAAATTCGCGAAGAGCAAAAATCTCTGAAATTAAAACTACTAACAATACAAGCCAATTTGTACAAAGAAAACTACAATTCTACCCTTTCCCAATCCAAGATATATCAAAATGAAAAAATTTCTATAGAAAATCAACTGAATCAAGTAGAAGCGCAAATCCAAAAGATTAAAGTAGATTTCACATCTAGAGAACAAGCCCTCTTCGACAAACAAAAACAGTTAAACACCTATGTATCTGAACTCTCCAAGGGTCAAAATCAAATTAACCTTCTCCAAGAACAAATCAATCAACAAAAAATTCAGGAGAAAAATATTTTCACGCAGAAGTCAGACCTACAAACTCAAATCATAACACTACAAGAAGAAATTCATAAGAATGTTACCCTGCTCCACGATGTCAATGCTACAATTAACTTGCTCGAGAAAGATACTCGAGAAATTCAAGATGTATATGAAACCGAGAAAGCAAATTACCAAGAAATCAAATTAAAAATAGATGCAGATAAAAGCGAATTGCTGCAAATTCATGAAGAAATCGTAACCTTAGACAGAAATCTAGCTATCGTCTCTCATGAAAACGCACAGCTCGAATCAGAAAAAATTCAGTTGAATCAAGAGATTTTTGAAAAACAAAAAAAACTTAATGAACTCAAGGCACAGCGAGAAACCCTTGAAAAAATTAGTTTAGATTTCCAAAACCAAATCAACCAACAAAACATCGTATTTCAAACCAAAAAAGAGCAAGAAGATAAAATCACCGCTCAAAAAGATGAACTTCAATTAGAAATAGCTCAAATCCATAGAAAAATAGACAGCAAAAACAATGAGTTTACGCTAATTAAATCGATGATCGATAACTTAGAAGGCTATCCGCAAACCATAAAACTCATCAAAAAAAACTACCCTGGAGGTCGAGATATTTTAACTATTTCTGAAATTATAGAAGCGAACAATGAGTTTAAACCTGCTTTGGAACTCTTACTCAGAGATATCGGAGATTTCCTAATCGTAGAAGATGATAAAGCTGCTTTTTCCTTGGTACAGTTTTTACAAGAAAATCACGGTGGTCGAGCTGGCATTGTAGTCTTGGGGCGAATTCCAAGTGTGGACAAACCTCTGAAACATCCAAATATGATTTCAGCTAGCCAAATCATTCATTGTGACCTCAAATACAGAAAATTAATTGATTTTATTTTTCAAGAGACCTATATATCCGACTTATCTCAACTCGATGCAGACAAAATCTATGATCAACTCGAAATTGGTCAAAAATGGATTAGTTTCGATGCGGCTCTTTTGCTTCAGTATCCTTATTTAGTAGGCGGTTCTACAAATCTCTTCGATGGAAACTCTGTAGGCAGAAAGCAAAATCTCTCTGAGATTGAAGCAGAGCTCACAGAACTCCAAAAAAACCTCAAAAACAAAGAAGGTCAGCTCGATATCCTCCTGAATTCATTGAAAAACATCAATATATCAGAAAATATCATGGCTCTAGAGCAATTAAATCAGAGCTTACTCACCAAGAATCAAGACCTGCAGCAATTAGATTTCATGCTCAAGCAACACATCGATCTTTACAATCAAACCGAACTTAGGCTAAAATCACTTGATGAAAAAAGCATTACCCTAAAAGCCAAATACGAAGATTTAAACCTAAAAAAAACCCTTACCTTAGAAAAACAAAATACATTTCAACCAATAGACCAGAGTCAGGAAGATACTTTGGTAGCTTGGTACGCCTCTATTGAAGCCAAGCGAGAAGCCTTTCTCAACAGTAAGAACCAGCTAGAATTAACGCAAAGCAAAGCAAAACAAATTCAAGAACAACTAGATTTTCACCAAAATAACGCTAAGAGATTAGAAAGCAAACTTGAGGAATTGACACATCAACTCAACGAAAATAAAGCCTCAATGATCTCTAATGAATCCAAACTAAATGATTTAACTCAACAAACTCTCATCTCTAGCGATACCAAAAAAGACCTTGATAGTCAAATTTCACTACTAGAAGAATCCTATTATAACCTTAGAGCACAAATTGAAGCCTTGGAAAAAAATCAACGCATGCTTACTCAAAATAAACTTCAAAACATGGAGCTTATCAATTCGCATGAACTAAAAATCCAAGATATGCAACATCAACTCAAATCTATACGGTTGAGCCTAAAAGAGGATTTCAATATTGATTTCGAAGATTTCTTCAAAACCCTAAATCCAATTGAAGAACAAGAAGATGAGATTAGAACTAATATAGAAAAAAAAGAAAAACAACTCCTAAACCTAGGACAGGTAAATCCACTGTCCATTGAAGCCTACGAAGAAACCAATCAAAGATTGGAATTTCTCGTGACGCAACGCAATGATATTTTAGAAAGCAAAGCTGATTTGCTCAAAACCCTTTCGGAGATTGATACCACAGCAAAAGAAAAATTCTTGACTGCCTTTGAGGAGATTCGAGCTAATTTTATTAAGACTTTTCGGGTACTCTTCACTCAGGATGATGATTGCGATCTTATCTTAGTAGATCCCCAAAACCCTTTAGACTCTGATATTGATATTGTCGCTAAGCCAAAAGGGAAAAAACCACTGACTATTCAGCAGCTCTCAGGCGGAGAAAAAACCTTGACCGCTACAGCCCTTTTATTTTCACTTTATTTATTAAAACCTGCGCCGTTTTGTATTTTCGATGAAGTAGATGCACCTTTGGATGATACCAATATAGATAAATTTAATCGAATCATACAGCAATTCTCTGCTGAGAGTCAGTTTATCATTGTAACCCATAACAAACAAACGATGGCTTATGTAGAGAGTCTCTATGGCGTTACGATGCAAGAGCAAGGAGTATCTATGATAGTGCCCGTAAAATTCCAAGACCTCAACTAAGATTTCGGCATATTTACTGAGCTAAGGTTAATTTTGAAAATTATCTACCCTCGATTTAAGATAAAATCTTATTTTTGCAAACTAATAAAATTATCATTAAGTTTTGATAAAAATACATAGAGAAGGTTTTAAAATTATACTCATTGTTACGATTTGTGTCGTTTTGCTCAATGCTGTATTGTATTTATACTATCCTAAGAATTTAATTTATCTTACGTTAAGTTTCTTAAGTATTTCCTTTTGTCTTTTCATTATTTCATTCTTTAGAAATCCGAGCAGACTTATACCCGAAGAAGACAGAGCTATTATAGCCGCAGCAGATGGAAAAGTCGTGGTAATAGAAGCGGTTCATGAAGATGAATATTTCAAAGACAAACGGCTTCAAGTATCTATTTTTATGTCCCCTGCCAATGTGCATGTGAATAGAAGCCCAATATCTGGCTTGGTTAAATTTTTTAAATATCATCCCGGAAAATATCTAGTGGCTTGGGACCCTAAATCAAGCAGCAGCAACGAAAGAACTTCCCTTGTCATTCAAAATGAGGAGCATGAAATTCTCGTGAGACAAATCGCTGGTAAGCTCGCTAGAAGAATAGTTTATTATATCGAAGAAGGTGATGATATTGAGCAAGGCGAAGAGTTTGGATTTATTAAATTTGGCTCTAGAATTGATTTATTTCTACCGATAGATGTCGAGCTCAAGGTAAAAATTGGTGAAAAAGTTAGAGGCGGCGAAACCATTATAGGCTGTTTTAGTAAATAAAAAAAATAGCTTTGTTTTAAACTTTTTTCTTAACTTTGTATCTAAATAATATCTTATAAACAAAATAAAAGTCAATTCTTATGAAAAAATTAATCTTGATCATTTCTTTAGCATTTGCTGCTAATTCTGTTTTCGCTCAAGAAGCTAAAACTTGTAATAAATCAGAGAAAAAAGCATGTGCCGGTGAAGGTAAAAAAGCATGTAACAAATCAGAGAAAAAAGCATGTGCCGGTGAAGCAAGCGCTTCTGCAGACGCTTTGGCTACACCTGTAGCTAAAAAATGCGGAACTGAAGCTAAAAAGTGCTGCAAGTCAATGACTAAAGCTGAAACTACTGCTGCTCCAGCTAACTAAACCTATCTTAAATTATGATAAACTCCTCACTTTCAAAAGTTGAGGAGTTTTTTTTTGCTTTTTTCTTCCATAGGGGTGAAAATATTGTGGAGAGAAATCTATAGATAAATACATAAATTTAATTAGATTTGCCAAAAATCAAGCAATGAACCCATGGATTGAAAAAGATAACAGTTTGTTTGGTACGTTTGAGTTCGAAAATTTTACGCAAGCATTTGGATTCATGACTCAAATAGCCATAGAATGCGAGAAAATAAATCATCATCCTGAATGGTCCAATACCTACAATCAAGTATCGATCAAACTCACTACTCATGATGCTGGAAATCGCCTTACAGAAAAAGACAGAATTCTAGCTGATATAATTACTAAAATCTACCATAAGACCACTAAACCATAAACTATGACCTGTAAACATTATATCAATGTACTTTTTTTAACTGTATTTTGCTATCTTCAAGCACAGAATCCATATAATATCCCTTTGCAAAACAAACTCTGGAAGCTCAAACAAGCTACTATTTCAGGCCAAACTTATACCTATATCGAAAATCCAAATGATGGTCCTACCTTACAATTTACTAGTGACAAAATTCGAGGAAATGCAGGATGTAATGCCTACCACTCTAGCTATACAGTAGACGAAAACACCATTAAAATAAACTATCCATTGGCTACTAAAATGGCTTGTGAAAATTTAAGGCTGTCTGAGACTACATACTTTAATCTTCTTACGCAACATTTAGTGTACTTCATCTCAGATGACAGAAATCAATTAGTACTCTCTAATAACACCGGCGACAGGTTAGATTTCGAATCAAAATTCGAAAGAGAATTTACACCACCCGTGAAAACTAAAACTGAAGATGTATCAAGCTCCCAACACACTTATGTTTGGAAAAAAAATAGAAAAGGAAAAAGATACCGCGTAAAAGTAAAAAAATCATCGCATAAATCCATTAAGTCTAAGAAAACTAAAACAAAAGACACTAAAACAAAAGACACTAAAGCAAAAAATAAAAAAACAAAAGACACTAAAGCTAAAGATACTAAAACAAAAGACACTAAAGCTAAAGACACTAAAACAAAAGACACTAAAGCTAAAGACACTAAAGCTAAAGACACTAAAGCAAAACCAGCGCCTACTAATAAAAAAGTGCCAAATCAAAATAAGAAAAAGTAAGTTATGTCTGATCTAAACCATAATTTCATCGAAGAGCTTATAGACCAAGAGCTAAAAGCAGGGAAATTCAAACAAATTATCACTCGATTTCCCCCTGAACCAAATGGTTACCTTCACTTAGGTCATGCATCTAGTATCTGTCTCAATTTTAGTCTTACACAGAAATTTCCAGGATATACTAATTTGAGGTTTGATGACACTAACCCTGTAACCGAAGACACAGTCTATGTAGAAAGCATCAAAGAAGATATCAAATGGCTTGGCTTCCAATGGAAACACGAGCTATACGCTTCTGATTATTTCCAACAATTATTTGATTTTGCCCTAAAACTCATCGAAAAAGACCTCGCCTATATCGATGAACTCAGCAGCGAGGAAATGGCTTCACAAAAAGGAACGCCGACTTCTGTCGGACAAAATTCACCCTATAGAGATAGACCTATTGAAGAGTCTAAAAAACTATTTTTCGCCATGAAGAACGGTGAAATAGCAGAAGGAAAAATGACCCTTCGTGCCAAAATAGATATGTCGCATCCCAATATGCTCATGAGAGACCCTATTCTCTACCGCATCAAAAATGCACATCATCACCGCACAGGCAATACTTGGTGTATCTACCCAATGTATGATTTCGCCCATGGACAAAGCGACGCTATCGAAGAAATTACTCATTCTATCTGTACCCTTGAATTCGTGGCTCACCGAGAACTTTACGATTGGTTAATCCAAAAACTAGAAATCTATCCTTCTCGTCAGTTTGAATTCGCTAGACGAAATTTTACCTATACCGTGACGAGCAAACGAAAACTCCTACAATTAGTCGAGCAAAATCATGTCCAAGGCTGGGATGACCCTAGAATGCCCACCCTTAGTGGCCTTCGTAAGCGAGGCGTACCTGCTGAGAGTATTCGTGAATTTTGCAATAGAATTGGAATTGCAAAAAGAGAAAATAATGTCGATATAGGACTTTTAGAGTTTTTCGTAAGAGAGCAACTCAATAAATCTGCACCACGTGTCATGGCAGTACTCGACCCTATCCAACTCATTATTTCTAATTATCCCGAAAACCATACAGAAGAGCTTCCTATCGAAAATAACCCTGAAAACGAAAACTCGGGTGATAGATCCGTTTCATTTTCCAAAACCTTATGGATAGAACGAGAAGATTTCAAAGAAATAGCCGAAAAAAAATGGTTTAGATTAGCTCCTGGCGCTCAAGTCAGACTCAAAGGCGCTTATATAGTGACTTGTACTAACTTCGACATAGATGAGTTAGGTCAAGTGAAAACCGTATATTGCGACTATATCCCTGAGAGCAAATCGCGTCACGACACTTCCGGACTTCATGTCAAAGGCACTATTCATTGGGTAGATGCCTCGAACTGTCTCAATGCCGAAATTAGACTATACGATAGACTCTTCACCGTAGAAGACCCTACCGATATGCCTGAAGATTTTACGAATTATATCAACCCAAAATCCCTTGAAATCATTACAAACGCCAAAGTTGAAAAGCACCTTGGTCAAGCCGAAGTCCTTACTCAATTTCAATTTATTCGAAAAGGTTATTTCGTCCTAGACCAAATTAATAAGGAACATCTCGTCTTCAACCGCACTGTAACCCTAAAAGATTCTTGGGCCAAAACAGAAAAAAAGATATAACCTATGTTTACTACCTTCAATCCCGATGAATTAACCCTACCTATAGTCCATAATCTCATGCTGACTTCTGTCGCACCACGCCCTATCGCATTCGTCTCCTCAATCGACGAATCCGGCAATATCAATTTAGCACCATTTAGTCAGTTTAATGTATTCAGTACTAACCCCCCTGTAGTCGCCTTTTCTGCTAGTGTCAGTGGCCGTACAGGAGAAACCAAAGACACCTATAAAAACGCTAAAGCCACAGGTGAACTCACCGTTAATATCGTCACCTACGATATGACCTATCAAATGTCTTATGCCTCTAGTGAATTTCCACCCGAAGTCAATGAATTCCAAAAGGCAGGCTTCACACCTATACCTTCTGACCTAGTCAAACCCCCTCGTGTCGGAGAATCCCCCGTTAGTTTCGAATGTAAAGTCCTCCAAATCATAGATTTCGGCGATAAAGGCGGTGCCGGAAAAATGATCCTCGCCCAAGTACATAGAATTCACACCCTGACAGCTATCCTAGATGAAAACGGAAAGCTTGACCCGTTGAAAATTCAGCAAGTCGGTCGATGTGGCAATTCCTTTTATGTCAAGCTCCAACCCGAATTGCTTTTTCCAATTGCACAGCCACAAGCCAATATAGGCATAGGCATAGATGAACTCCCTGATTATATTAGACACAGCACAGTATTGACTGGAAATAATCTCGGTCAGCTTACCCTAAACCAAAACTTCCCTTCTGAAGATGAAATCAAATCGTTCAAAAATTCTGAATCTTATCGCTATTTAAGTCAATTCTCCGGAACAGAACAAACAGGTCAAGTGCATCGAGCCGCCCAAGATATGCTTCATTCCGGCAATCACAGACTAGCCTTAATTTGTCTTTTTTCTTTTATATCATGAAACGAGCCCTAGTCCTCGGTGCTTCGCCTAACCCAGACCGATACAGCTATTTAGCCCTCAATTTATTGCTAGACCACCATTTTCATGTCCAAGGGATAGGACGACAAGCCTTCAAACACAGAGATATGATTTTCGTTGAATCCCCTACTGAGATTGATGTGCCAATCGATTTAATCACACTATATCTTAGCAAGGATATTCAACCTAAGTATTATGATTTTATTATATCCCTGAAACCAAAACTAGTAATTTTTAACCCTGGAACTGAAAATCCATTGCTTCAGCAACTTCTTTCCGCCCAAAACATATCATGGGAAGAGGCTTGTACTCTAGTTTTGCTCAATTCCAATCAACTCAGAATACAGTAATTTTTTTTACTCATGGAATTCTTTCTCAGACATAAAATTATCCTGCTTTTTGTTTTTGGGCTGATGATAAGAATCTTTACGGCTAATTTTTATTTGCCTTTTTATAATCAAGACGAACTTACGATATTGTATGATGCCAAATCCATCGTAGAAACTGGCCAAGACAGATGGGAAACACCTACGCACCTTTTTTATCGCTCTCTAGGAGAAGGTGAATACAGACCTCCGCTTATGATTTGGCTTCAGACCATAGGTTATTATTTCTTTGGTATCCAAGAGTTTGGGGCGAGAATGATTAGTGTGATTTTTGGGTTAATGGGTATTTTTTGCAGCTATCATATCATTCGTTTTTTGATTAGTAAAGAATTAGCATTGATTTATCTTTTTACGATGATTTTCTGCCCTGCGCATATACTATGTACATCGATGGCTTTTGAGTCTGCATCACTTTCCTCCTCTATACTTTTGATAGCGCTGTATTTTGCCGTTCGCACCTATCGAGAAAATAAAATATCATTGTCAATTCTAGCAGGATTTTTCTTATCCTTGTCTGTCTATACCTACCCTTCGATGAAGTTAGTATCGCCTCTTTTTGGGATTTTGATTTTGATGATCTTGCTAAAAGCCAAGAAGACAAAAATCGCTTTCTATTTTTCTTTATCAGCGTTTGTGTTTATCTTACCTCAAATTTGGCTTTTTATCCATTATCCTACTGAATTTATGGCAAGAGCTTCTGTCAATGTGCCTATGCGACGAAAAGTTATCGATTATATTTTTCGTATCATAGAAACGCCTTTTTATTCTTTATTTGATATTTCGCTTTGGTTTGTCAAATTCGTCAAACAGCATCATAATATCAATATCACGTATTTATTAGTTCAGCTACCTTTTTATTTGTATGGTGTCTTGTCTTGGTCCAAGGAAATCATCTCTAAGACAAAATGGGCAATTTTACTTCTAGTCTCCTTTATCCTTTCTACTACGCCTGAAATGGCTACTTTTGCTCACTCCAACATTTTTAGAAATCCATTATTGATATATCTTATAGGCTTTTTAATCTCATATGGTTTATATACTTTGAATTTTTTTAAAAAATCCTATTGGATCGCTTTTGGGATAAATTTTATCTTTCTCTTTATTTTTAGCTATTTTCAAGATTCTAGACAGCCAAATTTTCAGCAAGAATTGGTCGGAGCATATTCCAAACTCTCCAAATATCATAAAAAATATGATAAAGTAGTCCTTCAGCGTTATGGAAATCAGCCTTATGTCTATCTTTTGTATTATGGTCAGGTGTCACCGAAATACTTTCAGAATTCTACTATCGTCAATATACTAAATAGCGATCAATTTGACGATATGAGACAGATTGGTAAATTTCACTTTGTCGATAAAGAAATGATTAGAGATTCGCTTCAGACCTTGGGTCACGGGCTACTCGTTACAGAATTGGATCTGAAACTACCAAGAATTGATTCTTCTGCTCCATTTAAGTTTTATAGCTATTAGTTTTTTATTTGGACTTCGAGATTTCCCTTACCTCATCAACCCAATCAATCTCCGCAAGAATTTAGTTTCTCTTAGGGCGTTTTGGTATTTGAGTTCGAGGAGGTAGGTGCCACTCGGCTGTGCAGACCCTCGATAAGTACCGTCCCATTGGCCATTTCGGTCAAATGTCTCATAGAGTTGCTCGCCTTGACGATTGACTATTCGCCAATAA
>JALOMB010000141.1 GCA_025455685.1 Chitinophagales bacterium
AGATTGCACAGATTGACGCAAATTGCATTTGCTCAGAAATAAACTATGTTTCCTATGATATCTATGTGGTTAAAAAACAAAGATAGAAAATTTCCCGCAGATCGCACAGATAAACGCAGATTGCATTTGTTCAGAAATAAACTATGTTTCCTATGATATCTATGTGGTTAAAAAACAAAGATAGAAAATTGCCCGCAGATCGCACAGATATAAACGCTGATTTGGAATTGTATTAAGTTGATGAATTAGATATTTCTAGGCAAATCTGCACAAAAAAGTAAAAGTTTAATTATAAATCATTTATTTATCGTTTTTTAATATATGGAGTGTTATGTTTTTCACTTATATAAATAAAAACTATTTTCCAAGGTTTTTCCTTTTTCACCTTGAAATCTTTCCTTTGTAACTAAATATTCATCTGTATTATAACGGCATAGATACACGCCATTATGTGAATATTCTAGCCAAGCTATGGTATTTCCTTCTTGCTTTACCGTAGGTGGCTGTGGATAAGAGTTCGGTAGATATACAAAATTGGCAATAATTCCATCATAAAGGAAAAATAAAGTCTCAAAATTTGGACCACCCATGCCAATTTCCCCTGCCCCTGGTGTACTATCTAAAAAGTAGTTTGCACCGTTAGAGTTTTTAAAAATCAAGGGTGTATATCTGTCTTTAAACTCTTTATTTGGGTTATAAACAAATACTTCTATTGCCTGCTTTTTAAGCATGTTATAAAAAAAAGATTTTTCGTCATAAATTCTATTTTCTGGATTTTGAGCATTTGCTAAACTTAATTTGTTTTCTTGATTCAACATACTTTCAGCCGTTTTCAAATTCTTAAAGCATACAAAAGCATAATAAGTATTCTCCTGTGCATCTAAAATAAAATGAGGCGTATCTAATGGTTTACTTTCGCCTGTAAATAATGATTTTAACTTAAAAACGCGATAAACCAACCTTAAATCTTTGAATTGATGCAATCCATTGAATGGTATATACTGCCCATCAAACCAAATATAGTCATTGATATTATCTAATATTCTGGAGTATATGGCTTTTTCTTTTGCTACCTCTTCCAAACTATCATAGATGGTAGCGTCATCAAACCAAATCCCTCGTTCTTTATAGCGTACATAATATTTATTATCAGTGGTTTTTGCCAAATAAAAATCGCTGTTTTCTTCATTTTTAGTCAAAAGCTCTTCTTGGATTTGAGCAAGACAAAAGCTCTCAATATCATTTAATTGTAAGTTGAAATAGGGGTATAGCAAGTCATATTCAAAATAATCTAAGGCATAATTTTTAAAAGGCTTGGGTAATTTATCTCTAAAAATATGAGCTTTATGGTATCTTGGATTTACGGCATTATAATTATCTTCGTGGGGTTCAACTTTGGAATTAAGAATCTCCCATTGCTCGGCTTTAGTGAGTGTTATTTTGTTTTTAGTTAAAAAATCCTTGAGTTTTTTGGTTTTATAATTAACGACAATTATTCCATAAAGGATAAAAAGTAGGATAAAACTTATAAGACCAAGGAGTAGGGGAAGCATTTTATAGGAATGTATTTGATTTAGAAAAGTGTTTAAAACATTAATCATAGACCTTCAGTCCAATAGCGTACAACGGTATGATGTGTACTTTTTCCATAATTGCAAAATTTTCTAAGGAAGTTCTGATCCCAAAAGAACTATTTTTCTCTTCTAAAAATTTATATAAACTCTGCATCGCTCCCTTAGTTCCTGCTTTTACTTCTATGGGTATAATTTTTCCTTGATTTTGAATTACATAATCTACTTCTGCTTGGCTGTTTTTGGCTTCTCGCTGCCAATAGTATAAATCTTGTGGGGTAAAATAGGAATTGTTTTTTATCAATTCTAAACCAACGTGCAACTCTGCAAGATTTCCTTTGTTTATCACCGTAAAATCATTTTCTAATATCAATTCCCCAATATTGAGGTGAAGCAATCTCTGAAAAATTCCTGTGTCAAAGAGAAGCATTTTGCGAAATTTTGGATTCGTTTCGGCACCAATGGGAATTCCATTGGAAGAAGAATGGGTGATGTAGTAAATCAATCCTCCCATTCTCAATAATTCTAAAATATCTTTGATTTGTTTGTTGTTTAAAGTGGCATTGGGATAGGAATAGGTATATTTAAACCCAATTTGCTTTACTACAGATTCAAAGACTTCTTTAACTCTAATTGGCTCTATCAATTTTTTATATTTGGTAAAATCTGCTTGAATTGAAATAATCAAATCATCTAAAGTTCGCTGAACTTCCAACATATCGCCTTTTTCTACATATACTTTTACGGCTTCGGGCATTCCACCTATTATGAGAAATTTTTTAAATAAAGAAAGGAGTTTTTGATGGAAAATATCCGAAAATTTTTCAGGAAACTTAAATTTTTTGATTGATTCTAAAAGTAAATTTTCGTTGTTTGCCATTAGAAATTCCTCAAAAGAAAAAGGGTATAAATACACAGACCGCACTCGTCCTACTCCAAATGAGGGTACATCGGCCAATGCAAACTCAAGCAACGAACCCGAAGCAATAACGTGAAGATTGGGCATAGTTTCATAAAAATACCGCAACGATGAAATGGCAGGAATACAGCTTTGTACCTCGTCAAAAAACACTAAAGTTTTTCCAATTTCTATAGGTGTATTGAACAGTACCGATAGCTTTTCACAGATATCTTTGGGGTGTAGGCTTTCTTGAAAAATTGCTGCATAGTCGGGATTTAAATCAAAATTCACTTCTACAAAAAATTCAAATTGTTTTGCCAAATGCCTTATGGCAGAAGACTTCCCTACCTGCCTAGCCCCTCGTAGCATCAATGGCTTTCGGTCATCAGAATTTTTCCAATCCAAAAGAACCTTGTCTATCTTTCTTCTAAAATAACTCATTTACAGACTTTTTTGTATGCAAATATACTATATTTTCCAAAAATCCAAACCAATAATGCCTATAAAATGACAAAAATCCAAACCAATAATGCCTATAAAATGACAAAAATCCAAACCACAAAATTATTTTGGCTGAAAAAGATATGTCAAAATAGATAAAATAAACATAACTCCTGCTGCGATTAGATACGGATAAAAACCATTGGAATCGTGAGCCAAATGCACCAAGGCCCAAAATCCACTCGCCACTGAAAGCCCCAAACTTAAAATTGAAAATCCTGCCCAAAGTATTTGTTTTTGAGATTTTGTTTTGCTCCATTGGTAAAACAAATAAACCACCAAAATGCAAAATAAAGAAAATAA
>JALOMB010000053.1 GCA_025455685.1 Chitinophagales bacterium
GCTACCTTGGCTAAGAGTTTTCGATTTTTTCTTACCTAAATAAACACATAAAATGAATACAAGTACCGATTATTTTTTAGTAGATGAAATGCTCACAGAAGAGCAAAGGTTGATTAGACGCTCTGTAAGAGATTTCGTCGATAGAGATATTATACCTATAATTGATAGTTATGCTCAGAAGCACGAATACATACCTGATTTAATGCCTAAATTAGGTGCGCTGGGAGCACTTGGCCCATACATTCCAGAAGAGTATGGCGGTGCCGGTCTAGATCAAATATCTTATGGTATTATCATGCAAGAGCTTGAACGAGGAGATTCCGCTGTCCGTTCGGCAGCAAGCGTTCAGTCATCTTTGGTCATGTATCCTATTTTTACCTATGGTACTGAGGAGCAAAAAAGAAAATATTTACCTAAATTAGCTAGTGGAGAAATGATTGGCTGCTTTGGTTTGACAGAGCCAAATCACGGCTCAAATCCAGCTGGTATGGAAACTAAAATCATAGAAAAGTCTGATCATTTTGTTTTAAATGGTGCTAAAATGTGGATTACAAATTCTCCTTTAGCGGACATTGCGGTAGTCTGGGCAAAAGACGAGCAAGGTCAAGTCAGAGGGCTAATCGTGGAGCGAGGTATGAACGGGTTTTCGACACCTACGACGCACAACAAATGGTCTTTGCGTGCTTCGGCTACTGGGGAATTAGTCTTCCAAGATGTGGCAGTACCCAAAGAAAATCTTTTTCCAGATATTAGAGGACTCAAAGGCCCTTTGAGTTGTTTGAATTCAGCTCGATATGGCATAAGTTGGGGTGTCATTGGGGCAGCGATACATTGTTATGAGGTTGCTTTGAAATATGCAAGTGAGCGAAATCAGTTTGGCAAGCCTTTAGGCGGGTTTCAGCTCCAGCAAAAGAAATTGGCTGAAGCAATTACAGAAATAACCAAAGCTCAGTTATTATCTTGGAGATTGGGTGTTTTGAAGAATGAGAATAGAGCTACGCCAGCTCAGATTTCAATGGCCAAGCGAAACAATGTCGAAATAGCTATCAATATCGCACGTGAACTCAGACAGATGTTAGGCGGAATGGGCATTATGGGAGAATTTCCGATGATGAGACATGCGGCAAATCTCGAGAGTGTGATTACCTATGAAGGCACACATGATATACATTTGCTCATTACAGGTATGGATGTCACTGGAATTAATGCATTCGGATGATATTTTGAAAATTCAATAAGCCTTTACATAATTTTTTGGTTTGAGACTCATACTAAAATAGACAAATGACGCACCTCTACCCTACGGATCATCATTATATACCACAGAAAGATTGGGCAGAAATTTACCAACAAAAACCCAAAGCTTTTTTTCTTTTGGGCATGTCAGGTAGCGGCAAATCCACTTTAGGGATTAATTTAAATAATCAATTAGTCCATAAAGGCTACAAAGTCCTTAGTCTAGATGGTGATAATCTCAGGATAGGTTTAAATAAAGACTTAGGGTTTAGCGAAGCCGATAGAGAAGAAAATCTAAGACGCGTCGCAGAATTAAATATTATTTTACTCAAACAAGGCTTAATCGTACTCAATACTTTTGTATGTCCTAAAGAATCATACAGAGATATGATTCAGACAATATTTGACAATGCCAATCAAGAAATCCATTGGATTTATTGCCATGCACCTATAGAGACGCTTATCGATAGAGACCCCAAAGGCTTGTATCAAAGAGCTAAAGCAGAAAACTTAGCTCATTTCACAGGTCTAACCCAAGGATTTGATATTCCAAAACGCATTAATTTGCAGTTAGATACTCATTTAGAGACATTTGAAACGTCTTATGAGAGATTAGCTCATTATGTCAAATCACATTTGGCTTAAAAAGGATTGCTCCAACGTTTATCAGTATATACTGCTTGCCCTGTAAGGGTTTTCAAAAATGCTTCTACTGCTTGAACTTCTGTTGCATTGAGATTAAGCTGTTGACCTATGTTGTTGGGCTTAAGTCGTGGGTCTAAATTAGTATTGTTTTGGGCTGCTGCGGTTAAATTTCCATAATGACCTATAGCTGCTTGTAGTGATTTGATTACGCCGGTATGCATGAGTGGTGTCGCTATATTTCCGTTTGGCAAGGCAATATTTCTAAGAGAGGGGGCGCGTGTATTGGTGAAATCAGGACCGCCTGCGATACTTCCACCAATACCATTGCTTCTAGTTGCTGGATCGATATCAAATTCTGGCGCTCTATGACAGCCTTGACAGCCTAATCCACCAGAAGTCCTCACACTATTTGCATCTAAAACGGGTCTATCTAAAAATAGATTTTTTCCCAAATTTTCTTGAGCTGTGAAATTAGGAAAATTTTGATTATCATTATTTACTTGTGCTCTACCTATATCATATTTACTATCAAAAGACTGAATACTTCGAATAAATTGGCTTAAAGCATTCTGAATTTTAGTTTCGTCGAGGGTGTTTGTCCCGAAGGCTCGATTAGCTAGAATAGGATAATATTCTGTCGCATTAAGTTTGATGAGTAAATCTGCGAAATTAGGATCGCCATTGCTTCCGCTAAAGCCCATTTCGGCATGATCTTTTATCGGTTGGGTCGTTTGATTTTCTAGAGAAGTAGCTCGTTCATCCCAAAAGAATTTGACTTCTTGAGAAAAGCGGGCATTTACCAAGCGCATACTTTGTCGTCCTGTGAGTCCATTAACTCCTCTGCTCGGCGTAGCGGTATCCCCAAAAGCAAATGATTGTTTATGACAGCTTGCACAGGATATAGAATTGTCTTTGGACAAAGCCTTGTCATAAAAAAGCACCCTGCCTAGCGTTGCAATTTCATTAGACAAAGCGCCAGGAGCGTTGTCTTTGGTGATGTAGTTGGGTTTAGTCTGACTAGTATAATTATCTAAACTAGTTAAATTAATGTTGCCCTTGAAATATTTATCTAATACTGCTTGATTAGATTCCGTATTATCTGCTTTGCCTGCACAACCTGTTAAAGTAAATGTAGCTATAGAAATTAAAAGTAAAAAGTAACGCATAATAGAAAAATTAAAAATGAATAGAATAGTGTATATTTGTATTTAGTTTAAAAGTCAAAAAATTAGATTCAAACTTAAAATCAGATAAATCTATCTGAGTTACCTGAGCTTGACTTATATATACACTATTTCTAGTATTAAGTTTAGCCTCAATATTTTTTTTGATTAAGTTTATTTTATCATTAACGCAAAAATATATATTTTCTTTTAGTTTGTTATTAATTTTTTCATAAAAAATTTTAGCTGCTGCTTTATGAATGATATTTTTGGTTTGAAATCGATAAGATACCTCGTCCAAAATTATATTGCGTGTCGAAGAATCAAATCTCAAAGCATTCAACATAATGAAAGTACCTTTTAAACCGCCCGTGAGTTGGACAGAGGTCTCCAGTTTATTCTCTTTGGCTTGCATAGAGATATCTGTGATTTGGACAGAATCTCCTATGGGTTTATCAAACAAGTATTTTGAATGTCGAAAATTAGCCTTGGCAAAGGAATCCAAAAAAGAAATTGGTATTTCATTTTCTGTAATTACTCTACATATAGCTTCGGGCATAGATTTAATATAGAGGGGATTGAGTGGTTTAATTGGGTCTATAGATTTCTGCCCGATATAGGATTGACTGAGAAAATCCAATCCAAAATGAAATTTCAATCCAGTATCTTCTGCCATTAGAGGTGATGCATAGGCTTGCTGAGGGCTCATTTTCCAATACAATGGCATCAAAGAATCTAATAAAACGGGTTCTTCGAAGGAGTTCCATAATTCCTGAAATTGGGGTTTAAACATAGCATTTTCTCTAATAGAAGCGTCAATTTGAGCTACGATGAGTAATTTGTTTTTTTGAATTTGATTATCTACAATATTTGAGAGATTTAGGCCAAACTCTTGAAACACTTTTAGTTTTGGGACACCAATAAATTTATACTGTACAAATCGGGTTTTGGAAATTACGCCGTAATTTTTACTGAGTTGAAGTTCAATTTCAAATTGCATGAGCATATCGAAATCGATTTGTTTTAGGATTTTACCAAAGCTAGATAAGGTAACCAAAGACCTAAGGGGTATATAGGCATAAATTTTGTCATCATCGGATTTGGTAATTTTGGTATGAGGCAAAATCGAAATGGACAAATATTGGGTTATGCCAAGCATTGATGTATCCATATAAATTGGATTAGGTATTTGATTTAGCTTTTTTTCTAAAGTTTTGTATGAAATTGAAATCGGCACTATAGCTGAAGCTATATTTTGTGCATGTGACCTTGAGCTAAGAGTCACATATATAATAATAAAAAAATATTTCATTACTACAAAAATACAAATAATCCTTTATATTTGAGAAAAAAGTTTATCTTTGTGTTAAAATATTTATCTTAGATAAAATTTAATGGAAAAGAATACTTTAAATCATTTAGAGCAGCTAGAATCTGAATCTATTTATATCATACGAGAGGTTTTTTCAAATTTCGAACGACCGGGAATTATGTTTTCTGGGGGTAAGGATTCGATACTCTTGACGTATTTAGTTCAAAAATCTTTTGCACCTGCGAAAATCCCTTTTCCATTGATTCATATCGATACCGGGCATAATTTCCCTGAAACAATTCAATATCGTGATGAGTTAGTGGCTAGATTAGGTGTAGACCTTGTGGTTGGCTCAGTTCAAGAGCTGATAGATTTAGGTCAGATCAAAGAAGAGCAAGGCATACATGCCAATCGCAATCTAGCACAAATTCCAGCATTATTGCATATCATCGAAAAAAATCAATATGATGCTTTGCTCGGTGGTGCGCGAAGAGACGAAGAAAAAGCAAGGGCAAAAGAGCGAATTTTTTCACATAGAGATGAGTTCGGAGGCTGGAATCCCAAAAATCAACGTCCTGAGTTGTGGAATTTATATAATGGCAAGAAAAATATCGGCGAGCATTTCCGTGTATTTCCTATATCCAATTGGACTGAACTCGATGTATGGATGTATCTCGCACAGGAGAAGATTCCCTTACCAGATTTATATTTCGCTAAACCAAGAAGAGTCTTTGAGCGAAATGGGATGCTGATTAGCGAAAATCCATACTCCCAAATCAAATCTGATGAAGTGATTGAAGAGCAAATGGTTCGTTTCAGAACGATGGGTGATATTACAATTACCGGTGCCTACCCTTCTGAAGCTTTGACCATTGAGGAGATCATCCAAGAAATTTCTATATCTCGCACTACAGAGAGAGGCAGTAGAGCTGATGATAAACGCTCTGAGACGAGTATGGAAGACAGAAAAAAAGAAGGATATTTTTAAAGGTAAAAAAATTATGGATAAGAAAATTTTATTAGAGGTCAAAGATTTAGTCGTAGAGTTTAAAAGCGACGAAGGGTATGTACAAGCTATTAAATCTATTAGTTTTACGCTATATCGAGGTGAAACTATTGGTATCGTAGGAGAATCAGGGTCTGGTAAATCAGTGACTTCCCTATCCATTATGAAACTCATACCTAATCCTCC
Source organism: Chitinophagales bacterium (assembly GCA_025455685.1). Classification (GTDB taxonomy): domain Bacteria; phylum Bacteroidota; class Bacteroidia; order Chitinophagales; family JADJOU01; genus JALOMB01. The sequence goes on from JALOMB010000053.1 coordinate 5,549, forward strand.
AGGCAGAATCGCTTCAGGACAAATATTATATCATACCGAAGAAGGCGGCATTATAGATATCACACAGCTCCCTCTCGATCAAATGGAAGTAATCAGAGGTAATGAAATATCCATGATTTTTCAAGAGCCTATGACTAGTCTAAATCCGGTGTATAAATGTGGCAACCAAGTCGTGGAGGCAATTATGCTGCACCAAAAGAAAAGTTTTGAAGAGGCCAAACAAATTACAATTTCTTTATTTGAACAAGTAAAACTTCCAGATCCTGAGCGAATGTTTAATGCTTTTCCTCATCAGCTCTCAGGCGGTCAAAAACAAAGAGTCATGATTGCTATGGCTATGAGCTGCAAACCTGGAATTCTAATTGCAGATGAGCCTACCACTGCCCTTGATGTCACCGTGCAGAAAACAATTTTGCAATTGATGAATGATTTGAAAAAAGAAATCAAAACTTCTATTATGTTCATTACCCATGATTTAGGAGTCATCGCAGAGATAGCCGATAGAGTCTTGGTAATGTATAAAGGACAAATCGTAGAACAAGGGGATGTCATTGAAATCTTCGAAAATCCAAAGCATCCTTATACCAAAAGCTTGCTCGCATGTCGTCCTCCTTTAAACAAGAAGCTTAAAATCTTACCAACGGTAAAAGACTTTATGCATATTGATAATGAAGGAAACATTAATGAAATTCCGCTATCGCTTAATGAAGCACTCAGAAATGTAGAATATACATCAGAAGAATACCAAAATCGTCAGAAACTACTAGAGGCTAGAGATAATATATTGGAAGTCAAAGAACTAAAAGTATGGTTTGATGGGAAAAAAGATATATTTGGTCGTATCAAATCTCATGTAAAAGCTGTAGATGGTGTGAGTTTCAATATCAAAGAAGGAGAAACTATGGGTTTAGTAGGCGAAAGTGGTTGCGGCAAAACAACCCTTGGCAAAACAATTCTAAGATTAAATCCTTATACGAGTGGTGAGGTTTTGTATAAAGGTCGAAATATTTTTGATTTAAGTAAATCAGAGCTCAAGGAATTACGCAAAGAGATTCAGATAATTTTCCAAGACCCATATTCATCTTTAAATCCAAGAATGACTATTGGTAACGCTATCATGGAACCTATGCAAGTGCACGGCCTATATCAAAATGACTCTGAGCGAAAAGACAAAGTGATACAACTTCTAGAACGAGTCAATTTATTGCCTGAGCAGTTCAGTAGATATCCACATGAGTTTTCTGGTGGTCAACGACAGCGAATCTGCATCGCTAGAGCCCTAGCGCTAAATCCTAAATTCATCATTTGTGATGAATCCGTATCTGCCCTGGATGTATCAGTACAAGCCCAGGTGTTGAATTTACTTATAGAGCTGAGGGAAGAATATAAATTTTCCTATGTTTTCATTTCTCATGATTTATCCGTAGTGAAATTTATAAGTGATAGAATTGTAGTGATGAATCAAGGAAAAATAGAGGAAATGGGCTATTCTGAAGAAGTATATGCACAACCTAAATCTTCTTATACTCAGAAGCTAATCGCTGCAATACCAAGAGGTGATATCGAGGAAGTAAAACAAAGAAGGCTTTTGCTGCCTCAAATCTAATCATGTGTTCGAATTGGTTAACCTGATTTTTTAAGTTTAAAAATAAATATAACAAGCAACCATGAAAGTAGCCATAATTGGAGCCACAGGATTAGTAGGAAATACTTTTCTTACCTTATTACATGAACGAAAATTTCCCATAACCAAGCTTCTACTAGGCGCTTCAGAGAAATCCGTTGGAAAGTCTGTTTATAGTCAATATGGTGAAATCGCTATTTCTAGAATTGAGGACATTATTGATGAAAAACCAGATTTCGCATTTTTTAGTGCAGGAAGTGAAGTTTCAAAAGACTTTGCTCCTAAATTTGTTCAAAAAGGCACCATAGTCATTGACAACTCTTCCTATTGGAGAATGGATAAAAGCATTCCTCTGATAGTGCCCGAAGTCAATCCAAACGATTTGACTTTAGAGCATAAATTGATCGCCAATCCAAATTGTTCGACAATTCAAATGGTTGTCGCCTTGAAGCCTTTGCACGACAAATTTAACATACAAGATATAATCGTCTCTACTTATCAATCCGTTACAGGTACCGGTCTAAACGCCGTGACTCAACTCAATAATGAACGAAGAAATGTCATTGGAGAAATGGCATATCCTTATCAGATTGATCAAAATTTGATACCGCATATCGATTCATTCAGAGAGAATTTCTTCACGAATGAAGAAATGAAAATGGTCAATGAAACGCAAAAAATTCTAAGTCCAAATATCATGGTATCACCCACTTGTGTTCGAGTACCTGTTATGGGTGGTCATAGTGAATCATGCTATATTCGTTTCGAAAAAGATGCTTCACGAGATGAAATCCTCGAAGCCTTGAGTGATGCGCCTGGCGTGAAGATTTTGGATGATGTAAGCAAGAACGACTATCCTATGCCTGTCATCGCCCACAATAATGATTGGGTATGGGTAGGGAGAATCAGGCAAGATATTCATAGAAAAAACGCTGCTCATCTATGGATAGTAAGCGATAACCTAAGAAAAGGAGCTGCTACAAATGCCATTCAAATTGCTGAGTTAATTTTACAAAAAAAATCAACTAATTGATTATGAAACTAATCTGTGACAGTGGTGGAACTAAGGCTGCATGGGCGATTATAGACCGAGATAAAGTATTTCGCTTTGATACTGATGGGATAAGTCCATTTTATAGTGATCAGGAATTCTTTGACTCGGCGATCAAGACTAGTCCTTATTATGAAAAGCTCAAGGAAATCGATCAAATTAATTTCTATGGTACCGGGTGCAATTACCCTGAAAAACAAGATCAAATTCGAGAATGGATTCGTCCTCATACTGCAAAGAACGCCAAAATTTTGGTAGAACATGACTTATATAGCGCTTGTATAGCGACATTGGGAGATAGTGATGGGGTATGTGGCATCATGGGCACAGGCTCTAATGTTTGCCTATATCAAAATAAAAGCGTCATCGATATAAATTCTGGCTTAGGTTATATTCTAGGAGATGAAGGTAGTGGTGCGGATATTGGAAAACATATTCTAAAAGATTTCTTAACCGACCATATGCCTGCTACAATTCAAAAATATTTATCGGAGCGTTTTGAAGTGCGAAAATATGAAATTTTCCAAAACGTTTATGCTTTACCACAGCCCAATAAATATCTAGCATCTTGGTCTATAATCTGTAGTGAATTTAGAAATGACGACTATGTTCAGAACCTTTTGCGTGATAGATTTCGGGCTTTTATCAAAAGAGATTTTCTTAGAATTCCAAATATCTATGCCTATCCTATTGGTTTAGTCGGCAGTATTTCCTTCGTATTTTCGGATGAGATGAATCAAACCTTAGCAGAGTTTGATTTATCAACTACTAAGATTATTAAAAGTCCTATAGAAGGCTTAATTGAGTATTTTCAGCAACACCCATAATCGTTTAAGTCCTTTATAGAACTCAAAGGTAAGGTATGATAAAAGTACTCGCTTTTCTTTTGCAATATGTTTTTGGCTATCGTCGTGCTATAGTGCGTCAGAACACGAAAATTGTAACTAAATTTTCCTTATCAGAGCTGGAACTCAATTCGATTATTCAAAAACATTATCGCTATTTTGCTAGGTTAATCATCGAATCTATAAGTTTGCCTTTCATGAGCAAAAAACAAATTTATCCAAAAGTCACCTTTACCAATTTTGAGGTATTTGAGGCTATTTATCAAAAGCGAGCGCATGTTACGATTATTTTGTCTCATATAGGAAACTGGGAATTATTTTGTATTTGGGCAGGTTATTTTATCCCTAATCTAAAAACTGTCGTACTCTATACTAGATTAAAATCAAATTTTTTCAATAAGCTTTTTCTAAAAATCCGAACCAAATCAGGAACAACGCTTATCGATACCCAAGATACTTTTGGGCTGTTTCGCCTTCAGCGTTCAAGTGAGCCAATGATTAATTTGTTTGCGCTAGATCAAAATCCAGGTGATCCCTATAACAAACCTTGGATTCCTTTCTTCAATAAATTAGTGCCGGTCAATATTGGTGCCGAAAAATTCGCTGTGCGAATGAAACAAGACGTGTACTTTCTTCATGTAGCATGTCACTTAAATCATTATACCTTGACCTTAAAGCCTATCATATATGATCCGAATCTACCTTTGGACCTTACTGAGAAATCTTATGCTTTACTAGAAGAAAATATAGGTGCCGCTCCTGAATTCTGGCTGCTAAGCCATAATAGATTTAAACATGAAAAAATAAACACTTATGATTTGGAATGAACAAGCAACTTTAGAATTACTTCAAAAAAGAAGTGAAAACACATTGACTGAGCATTTAGGAATAGAATTTACTCAGATCACTGATTCTAGTCTCTCTGCGAAAATGCCCGTAGATCATCGAACCAAGCAACCTATGGGTTTGCTGCATGGCGGCGCTAGTTGTGTTTTGGCTGAAACGTTAGGCTCCGTGTGTTCGGTAATGGTCGTAGATTTAAAAAAACAAAGCATTGTAGGACTCGAAATAAACGCCAATCATATCAAAAGCGCCAAAGATGGCTATGTATATGGTCATTGCACCCCTATTCACATTGGCAAAAAGACCCACGTATGGCATATTGAAATCCATAATGAAAAAAAAGAGATGGTCTGTATTGCTCGCTTGACTACGATGATTCTTGATTTATAATGTCACCTTTTCTAATAAATAAAATTCATTATTTATTGCCGCGCTATTTTAGTTTTAATTTTATGTAGAATTTCTTCAATTTGCAAAGCAATATCTTGATAATCAATTCTATCTAGTTTGCTAGAAAGCATAATGGCCACATGGAGGCTTCTCTGCTGAAGTAATAGCATATCTAGAATGGGTTGATAGTGACGATGAATATAATCCCGTATTTTTCTACGAATGGCATTTCTATCTACTGCTCTTTTATAGTGCCTTTTTGGGATAGAAATGACGAATTTTAGTTCAGATGGTATCGCAATATTAGTTGCTTGGGACAAAAAAAATATCCGTGCAGAAAAATGATTTGCACGGATAAAAATACCTTGTTGGAGAACAGACTGTATGGCTTTTCTACTTTTGAGTTTTATCTCTCGCTTCAAAGCCTCAGGGTAGCAATTACTTTAGTCTTCTTTCGTCACTTACCGTAAGTTTCTTACGTCCTTTTTTTCTTCTAGCTTTGAGGACTTTTATCCCTGTAACTGATTCATTTCTTGCTCTGAAGCCATGTTTATTTACTCTTTTTCTTCTAGAGGGTTGATAAGTTCTTTTCATATCTTTTTCGGATTAAATTGCTAAGTACTCTTTTTTTAGAAGGCAAATATAAGTCATTTTTATTAAATCAATTGACTTTTTTCAATTACTTATTCAATGATTCATAAAGCCATTTGAATTTATTATAGTTTTGGCGGTATTTGGTTTGCAATTTTACAAGCTTTTCTAATGCTTCATACAATTTAGTTTCTCTTGAGTTGATTAGAAAGAAAGAGCTTTCTCCAAATTCAAGTCTATTCTCTTCTGCTTTAAGTAGTTTTTTATAATTGGAAATATTGGTTTGCATACTTTGAATCTGAACTATTAAATTATCCAAATCATTTTTAAGTGTATTTACTTTGACTTGAAGTTCATTTTCTTTTATTCGATAATCTAATTGGTTTTGGACCATCTTCAACTTGGTAATTTTTAATTGATTGGAAGCTGCTCTAGCAAACAATGGATACTCAAATTTCAAACCATATTGGAAATTGCTGTGAAACACAGGTAAGAACGGCATTTCATTGAGCCTTCTATTATAGATTTGATATTCGAAGTCGAGTTTAGGTAATATATCCTGAAACTTTGCTTTTCGTTCTGCTTCGAGCAACTCGCCTTTTCGTTTATAGTACGTTAGAGCTGCGAAAGATTCACTAGAGTTTAGCAGTGCGTCATAAAAGAAATTGTAATCTATACTATCTTTTAAATTTAGCGTATCTCTAGGTATCAAGACGTTAGAAAAGTCATAGGGCACTAAATTATCAAGCCATAGATATTGCTTTATTTCTAAAGAGAGATTTTGAAAATCCAAACTTGACTCATTTATCTGCATTTCGAAGAAGATCATTTGAGAATAAATCTCCGTAGTGTCAATTGCGGGTTTTTCACCAAATTCATATTGTTTCTTAGTAAACTCAAATCTATCTTGATTTCTGGACAAAACTTCTTTTTGAATCTTAAGAATTCTATATTGCATAACCCAATGCCAGTATAGGTTTTCTGCCTGAAGTAAGAATTCATTAATAGCAAGTATGAGTTCTTGCTGTGTCATTTTTTCATAGAGTTTAGCTTGTACCAAAGCAGCCCTGCGTTTAT
>JALOMB010000054.1 GCA_025455685.1 Chitinophagales bacterium
TTTTAAAAAGTAAAAAATTAAAAAAAGTTATAAATTACAAGTTAAAACCTTAAGCCATGGTCATCTCAGATGATTGCGTAGCATAAAATTGGAACTAACTTGTTTATAACCGCAATAATAAGTATTATTTTTTGATTTACTTAGGACTTGATGTTAAAAAGAGTAAAAATCACAACACTTGTTTTAATGATAAAAATAATCCTTTAAATTATCACTACAATAAATGCCCCAATTTATTTTTTTTGGTCTCTAGATATTTAGAGTTGTGAGGATTAGATTCCACTTTTAACGGGACCGTCTCACAGATTTCTAATCCAAATCCAGCCAAAGCAACCGTTTTCTTAGGATTGTTTGTCATTAACCGTATCTTACCGACATTCAAATAATTCAAAATCTGAGCGCCTATCCCATATTCCCTTAGATCCGCAGGGTAGCCCAATTTTTCATTTGCTTCTACAGTATCCAGACCTTGGTCTTGAAGTTGATATGCCTTAATTTTATCGATGATTCCAATGCCACGACCTTCTTGATAGAGATACACTAATACCCCTTTCCCTTCTTCTTCTATTTTTCTTAAAGCTGTAGCAAGCTGCTCACCACAGTCACAGCGCAATGAATGCAAGATATCACCTGTAATACAAGAAGAGTGTACCCGAACCAATGTAGGTAAATCCGAGGTGATTTCCCCTTTTGACAAACTCAAATGAGTAGCATTTGAACCAATTTCTTGAAAAACAGATAGCTTAAAAGTTCCAAATTGTGTCGGTAAATCAACTTCCGCTTCTAAAGTAATTTGCTTGTCTTGTTTGAGCCGATAATTGATAAGATCTTCGATAGAAATAATTGGAATATCCAACTTTTTAGAAATTTCTATTAACTCAGGTAAACGAGCCATCGAACCATCTTCATTTAAGATTTCTACCAAAACCCCTACAGGACTATAGCCTGCTAATCTAGCTAAATCAATAGCCGCTTCAGTATGACCTGCACGTCGAAGTACACCTCCAGGACGAGCTATTAAAGGAAAAATATGACCAGGTTTACCAAAATCCTGAGGTTTTGATTTCGGATCAGCCAATGCTTGAATAGTCATCGCTCTATCATAAGCAGAAATTCCAGTAGTACAATTATTTAATTTATAATCCACAGATACCGTAAACTGAGTTTCATGTAACACAGTGTTTTTCTGAACCATTAGGGGTAAATCCAACTCTTGACTGCGTTGTTCGGTTAAAGGCACACAAATCAAGCCTCTTCCATGAGTAGCCATGAAATTAACCATTTCAGGTGTTATGTTTTCAGCAATTCCTATGAAATCACCTTCGTTTTCCCTTTGCTCATCATCAACGACGATGACTAGTTTACCATTTTTTAGCGCATCAAGTGCATGAGTTATCGAATGAAACATAATCAGGGGTTATTTTACAGGAATGACAATTGTATTTTTAGCAGGTGTTTGATTTGAGGAGTCCACTTTGGATGATGCTGCATCTTGTGATTCAATAATTTGATAGGATTTATCATTAGTTTTTGGTGATTTCTTAGAGGCAAATAAATTTTTATTTAACCTGAGATTTACAGAAAATACATGCGAATACAACCCAAATCCACTATTGGCAACATTATTATAGCTATAATTTAAATCGATAAATTTGAAATTGAGCCCTAAACCAAGCGAAGGTATAGCAGAAAGGTATTCTTGACCACTTTCATCGAGGGCTTGGGTAAATTGAGACAGACCAAATCGAAGTTGAATTATATCTATAATGCCCACATTGAGTCCAGCGGCGAGGTCTGCGCTAACTGCACCTGAGAGCAAGGTGTTGCGCTGCTCTGTAAATATAATGAGTTTACCAAAAGGGGTAATTTGTACTTTTTTCTTAGCGGCGAAGAAGGTATAATTTCCTCCAAAATGTATAGAGGGTAGGGTGAGTTCTGTAGAATTAACTGGGATAGCGTTTTGGGTTAGTTGAAAAACTTGACGTTGCTGATCAGTGAAGCTAAAAGTCCAATTAGCAAAAGTCGTAGCCACGTCTTGGATGGTGAGTCCGATTGCGTATCGAGGTTTTGCGATTTGTGCACCTAAGTCGATACCCATACCCCAAGCCGAAGCAAAAGAGCCATAATTTCGATAAATTACTTTGATATTACCTCCGATAGAAGCGCCAGGAATTTTTGGAATTTTCTTGGCATAAGTGATGAGTCCTGCATAATCCGCTACGGAAAATGAAGAAATTCTACTGTAATCAATTGTCCCGTCGGGATTGTATAAGTCAATGGTATTGGGAATGTCATCGATACCAAGTCTAATAAGCGACAATCCAATAACTTGGTCTTCACCAATAGGCATAGTTGCTCCAAGATAGTCGAAGTTAGCTATTCCAGCAAAATAAGAATTATGCATAAATCCAACATTAAAATCTTCTAGATCTACAATGGATGAAGGATTATAAAACATAGCTGTTACATCACGCTGACTAGTCATCACTGATTGTCCTAAGGCTAGATTGCGAGCGCCCACACCTAGTTTGAGAAATTCATTTGCGTATTTTCGGGCTTGCTGCGCAAATGCTGGTTGCGAAATACAAACTAAATAAAGAAAAAAAAGTATAACTTTATTTGACATCGATATTGTTGTTGAGAGCTTGCCAAAGTTTATCTTTTAATAACGGAATTTGGTACTGTGTAATTGCACTAAAAAAAATTAACGGGATATCTCCGAAATCTTTCTGTATCCATTCTTGAATTTCTTCATCAATTAAATCTGCTTTGCTTATCGCTACGATTCTATCTTTGTCGAGCAACTCAGGGTTGTGTTCATGAAGTTCATGAATTAGGATATCGTATTGTTTTTTAGGGTTTTCTACATCAGAAGCGATAAGAAAAAGCAAGACGTTGTTTCTTTCGATATGTCTGAGAAATCTAAGTCCTAGTCCTTTGCCTTCTGAAGCTCCTTCGATGATTCCTGGGATATCAGCCATACAAAAGGAAAAATTATTATGATACTTGACTATCCCTAGGTTAGGGACTAAGGTCGTAAAGGGGTAGTTGGCTATTTCAGGCTTTGCGGCAGATAGAGCAGCTAACAAAGTTGATTTTCCAGCATTTGGGAAGCCTACTAGTCCGACATCGGCGAGAACTTTGAGTTCGAGAACAAGGATTTGTTCTAGGGCTGGCTCTCCGGGCTGAGCATAGTTGGGGGCTTGATTGGTAGCTGTTTTGAAGAATGCATTACCCATACCGCCTCTGCCACCATTCAAAGCGATAAATTCTTCTTGATCTGATAAAATCTCATGTAATACTTCTTGGGTTTCGAAATCCTTGATAACAGTACCCAATGGAACTTCTATGATGAGGTCTTTGCCTTGTGCGCCGCTACTTCTAGCACCTGAGCCGTTGGTTCCATCGGCAGCAAATAGATGTTTTTGATATTTTAAATGAAGCAAGGTCCAAAGTTGTTTATTGCCTCGAAAGATTATATGTCCCCCACGACCGCCATTTCCACCATCTGGGCCACCAAAAGGTACAAATTTCTCTCTTCTGTAATGAACGGAGCCTTGTCCACCTTTGCCGCTTTTGCAGTATAATTTGACGTAGTCAATGAAATTCGTATCCATTGGGTTTTATCTATAGTTTTCCAACATGGATTTTTGCAAAATTGTTTTAATATTTCCAAAAATTTCATCTATATCACCGACACCTTTGATGACTTGCAGTTTACCCTGGGCTTCATAATAAGGAATAACATGAATTGTTTTTTGAAAATACTCATCGAGTCGTTTGAGCAGTTTACTTGCATCGTCATCAAGCCTTCCACTCACTTTTTGTCTTTCTTCGATACGCTTCATGACGATACTCTGATCCACTTCGAGCTGCAATACCAAATCTACTTTCTCATGTCTTTTTTCAAAAAAATGATCCAAAGCCTCTGCTTGTGGGATTGTCCTTGGAAAGCCATCTAAAATCAATCCACGGAGGTCTTCTAATTGTTTAATTTCATTTTCGAGCATATCTATTGTAATGCTATCAGGCACTAAAATTCCATTGTCAAGTAAATCCTTTACTTTTTTCCCTAAATCAGTTTCCTCAGCAATATGAGCTCTAAACATATCGCCTGTTGATATATGCTTGAATTTAAAAAGATCGATTATTTTATTGGATTGAGTTCCTTTACCTGCGCCTGGAGGGCCAAACATGATTAGATTAAACATAGTAAAAAGATAATTTGTGTTTCATTTCGCAACAAAGATAGTAAAAAAAAATCAAAAAATCAATACTTACAGATTTATTCCTAGCCATAATCTTCGACTCAATCGATAAGCTATAGGAATAAGCAATACAGAGAGTATTGAGGCAATAGCTAGAGTAACTAATAAATCAAATTCAAAATAAAATCGAAGCACTAAGCTACTCGATAAAAGAAAAAACGATGTGAAAAAATACGAGATATACATCGCTCCAAGGTAAAATCCAGGCTCAATTTCAAAGTCCTGACCGCAATGACTACAGCTAGAAGACATGGTAAACAAGGTAGAAAACATATTTCCTTGGTTACATTTAGGGCATTTTTGGGTGATGACAGACCACATATCGTTATGTTTTTTAAGATTCGAAATTTTCATAACCCCAGAGATACTTAGCTTTGAAAGGAAACCTAGCTGCATAAAGGGATTTTATTTTTTGGAGCAAGGTAAGCCTAAATTCTTGTAGGTTTTCCATTTCAGTAGCAGAGATAAAGAGGCTATTTTGATTGGTTTTCTTCATCCAATTGTCTTGAAAGTCAAAAAGAAGCTCGTTTTTTTCTTCTTCAAATAGAAACTCGTCAAACATTTGTTTTTTTAGCTTATCTAATTTATTAAACACCATCAGGATTGGTTTATCTTGGCATTTGAGCTCATTCAAAGTTTGATTTACGATATTGATTTGAGATTCAAAATGAGGTGATGAGGCATCGACTACATGAATGAGGATGTCGGATTCTAGCACTTCGGCTAGCGTCGATTTGAAGGATTCAATGAGTTGATGCGGGAGTTTTCGGATAAATCCTACGGTATCTGAGAGCAAGAAAGGTACATTATCTATGACTACCTTACGCACAGTAGTGTCTAGGGTAGCAAAAAGTTTATCTTCGGCTAAGATGTTTTCTTTGGCGAGTAAATTGAGCAAGGTCGATTTTCCCACATTGGTATAGCCTACTAGTGCGACTCGGATGAGTTCATGACGCGATTTTCGCTGAATGATATTCTGTTTAGCGATTTCGTCGAGTTTTTCTTTGAGTTTCGAAATTTTGGTTTGTGCTAAACGTTTATCAGTTTCAATTTCTTTTTCCCCTGAGCCACGCATACCAATTCCTCCTTTTATTCTATCCAAATGCGTCCAGAGTCCTTTTAGTCGAGGGAGCATGTATTGCGTTTGAGCGAGTTCTACTTGGGTTTTGGCTTGGAGGGTTTTGGCGTTTTGTGCGAATATATCTAAGATGATCATCGCTCTGTCTAAAACTTTGATTTTCAAGATTTCTTCTATATTTCTAAGTTGTCCTGGGGAAATCTCATCATCGAAAATGACAGCGTCTATATTGTGATAGGTGCAAAATTCCTTTATTTCAAGCAATTTTCCTGAGCCAACGTAGGTTTTATTGTCTGGAAATTCTAAAATTTGAATAAATCTATCTACTACGGATACTTGAGCGGTTTGGGCTAGAAATTCTAGTTCATCTAAATAAATTGATACTTGCTCAAAATCCTTTTTGTTTTTGGCTACAGCGACCAAGACTACTTTTTCTTGGGTATCTAGTGAATTGTCGACTTTAAATTCTTGATTTTTATCTTGCAATGTAGGAAATTTAGGCAAATTTACACAATATTTTGAATATTCATTGGATTTTCTGTTTTTTTAATCCGATTTGCGATATCTTGAGCCGCTAAATAAGCTGAAGACCAAGCATGCTGAAAATTAAAACCGCCTGTAATTCCATCTACATCTACGGCTTCACCGAGGACATAGCAATTAGGAATTTTCATTAGTTGATAATGCTGAGTCAACTCATTTAAATCAATGCCGCCCGCACTGACGAATTCTTCTTTATAAGTCGTTTTTCCTTTGAAGTCAAGGACTTGATTGGTTAGCGTTTCGGCTAGTTTATTGATTTCTTTGTCTTTGAGTTCGTGGAAATGACTTTCTGCATGGATTTCGGCTTTTTCGATGAGATATTCTAGCAAACGCTGTGGCATTTGATTTCGTTTGTAGTTTTTGACTTTGATAGATTTTGGTTTTTTCTTTTCAGCAAATAGTTCTGATTTAATTTCTTCGACATGGGTATCGACCCAGTTTATACTAATCTTTCCGATATATTTGGCTTGTTGCAGCCTTTCGGCTTCGAAGGCAGAGAGCTTGAGTAGGGCAGGGCCACTCAATCCCCAATGAGTAATGAGCAAAGCATCTTGAATTTCTAGTTTTTGACCGATGAGTCTTACTTTTACGGAGTTGAGACTGATACCCATTAGGCTGCGTAGCTTAGGGTCAGGAATTTGAAAAGAAAATAGCGATGGATAAAAGGGTATTTTTTTAATATCAAAGGCATTAAAAAAGTCTTTAAATACTGCAATACCGCCAGTTGCGATTATTAGGTAATCGAAATAGTGGGTGTTTTGGTCTATTTTGAGTTCAAATACATGTTCTTTTTGGTGAATTTCTTCTACTTTTGTATTTAAATGCAGGGTGCAATTGGGAGAATTTATACTATCTAGTAGTGTTTGAACGATAGTCTTAGAGGTGTCTGTAATAGGAAATATTCTGCCATCTGACTCAACTTTGGTTTTTACTCCTCTTTTTTCCAACCAGTTAAGCATATCTTGGCTAGAGAAATATTGTAAATTATATTTGAGTTTAGCTTGGCCTCTTGGATAACGCGAACTAAAGACTTTGATTGGCAAATGTTGGTGCGTGACATTACAGCGACCTCCGCCACTAATTTTTACTTTTGTGAGCGGTTCTAGCTGTTTTTCGAAGATATCGATTTGAATATCTTTTCCAAGTCTAGCGAGAAGCCAATGTGCTGCAAATACTCCAGAAGCACCAGCACCAATGATAGCTATTTGAATTGGTTTCATAAAAAAAAGCCCAACGAATTGGGCTTTAGAAAATTTATGCTTGTGTTTGAAGTAAGGCGTTCATATTTCTAACGGCATCCACACTTTTTTGAAATAATTCCTGCTCATCAGAATTCAGTTCGAGCTCAATGATTTTTTCCCAACCATTTTTCCCAATGACCACAGGGACACCTATACAGATATCTTTTTGACCGTATTCTCCTTCTAGATAGACACAACATGGATGAATTTTTTTCTCATCTCTTACGATAGACTCCACCAAAGCCATACCGGCAGCACCAGGAGCATACCAAGCAGAAGTTCCTAAAAGTGCAGTTAGTGTCGCTCCGCCTACCATTGTATCTGCAGCTACTTTGTCTAAGGTTTCTTTGGAGAGTAGTTTTGATACGGGTACGCCTTGAAGGGTGGCTTTACTGACCAAAGGTATCATTGTCGTATCTCCATGACCGCCTATAACCATTGCTTGCAAATCTCCTTGTGAACAGTTCAATGCTAAGGATAAATAGGTTTTGAAACGAGCGCTATCAAGGGTACCACCCATTCCGATTATTCTATTTTTTGGAATCCCAGTAGATTTCAAAGCGAGATATGTCATGGTATCCATTGGATTAGATATAATGACAAATATAGCATCTTTGCTGTATTTGAGAATGTTTTCACATACATTTTTCACGATACCTGCGTTAATACCGATAAGTTCTTCTCTAGTCATGCCGGGTTTCCTAGGAATTCCTGATGTGACTACGACGACATTGGAGTTAGCTGTTTTGGAATAATCATTAGTCGAGCCTACGACTTTGGTGTCGAAGCCGAGTAGAGAAGCGGTTTGTGTCAAATCTAATGCTTTTCCTTCGCTAAATCCTTCTTTGATATCGAGCAAAACGAGCTCTTCACAAATTTCTTTTCTAATGATATCATCTGCTACGGAAGCTCCTACGGCACCTGCGCCTACTACAGTTATTTTCATGATTTATAATTTTTTTAAGTTTGAAATGCAAATTTGGCGTTTTTTTTTCAAATCGATTGAAATAAATTTCCACAAAAAAAGCTAAGGTAGAATTCCTTAGCTTTTATGTTAATTTTGAATACTGAATGATTATGGACCTAAAAAAATAAAGGTATTAACGCTAAGTGTTCTAGGTGTGATGTCAAACGCAGCTTGTGTGACGCCACCATTGATGTTGTCTGTAGTGATTCCGTGGGTATGATTACCTAGGGCAAAACCTGAGAAGGAAGCTCCGTGACTGTGTGGATTCATGTTGTGGATATGATCACCTGCGGAATTAATAAGCCATGATCCTACACCTTCAAAAGGGCCTGATCCATTAGTAGTTGTATTTACTCGATCAGAATTAATACCTGATTCGTTATTATAAGTTACACCCATAGTATGCGTATGATTTCCAGCAGATTGCATCGAAGAAGTAGCATTTGCAATAGATACAGTCCCTGACGGAGTTCCTGCACTAGCATCTAAGGCGGTACCACCTAAGGTAAAATTCGGTAATTGATTTCGAGCAATAGTCCTAGAGTTACTTCCAGAAATAGTCGCTAAGGCTTGTCCATTTTGAAGCATGAAGGCATTGGTAGCATCGGGAAGGTTACCACTTAAGCCTAAAGCAGTAGCTGCTGATTGTTGTGTAGCTGTGAGCGAAGATAGGGCTCGTCCGTCTAATTTAATCCAACCCAAATGATCTGAACTTTGAATGCCACTTTTGATATCACCTATCACAGCAGCAGGCCCTGGAGGCCCTTGAGGTCCTGTTTTAATGGTGGTATCATAAGAAATTCCTGAGAATCCATAATTCAAATAGCCCTTTCCTAAGTCTGAAGAGCCTACAATAGTAAATCCGACACCTTGCTGTCTGCCAATGATATTAACTGCTTTGATACTTCCATCAGTATCTTCGTAGGTAGCGATAATAGAAGCACTATCATTTGGTGTGTTTGGATCAGATACGGTGTGAATTTTACCAGCATTAAGTTTTATTCTTTTGGTTACGAAGCCAGGCGCTAAAGTAATCGTATCTTTTACAGTTCCTGTTCTCGTTAATGTAATAATAGATTTCGTAGCAGCATCGTAGCTAAACTCAAGTGGTCCTGGAGGGCCTTGAGGACCTGTCGGAATGATGTTGCCAGGGCCGGGATAGGCATAGTTCAAGATTCCTCCATTTGCATTAGTAGATGTATTGATCGTAAATCCAATATTTGCTTGTCTTTTGGTGATATTTACAGATATGATTTTGCCTGCGGTATCTTCAAAGGTAGCAATAATAGGAACCGTGTCTGCTGGCGTATTTGGGTCAGAAATAACCTGATTGTTGCCAGATGTGAGCCTAACTCGTTTCATGATAAGCCCTTCTGCATTTCTCGAAGCTAAAACCCATTTAGTGCCGTCGTTATAATAAATACCAGGATACACTACATTAGGTGCTAAACCTGCGGTGTCTAGATTATAGACCATCATACCTTTGACATGAGCTTTCAAAGGATTTGGTGCGATGCTACTAAACAATTTTACTCTCGGAAGTATCATCCCGGAAGTATCAGATTCCATTTCAAAAATTGCATCTTGATTTAAGGTCTTATGATTTTTACCTATTTTAATCTGTGCTTGAGTCTGTATCGCTATTGAAAACATCCAAATAAATAAAATTATATTTATCAAATAAGATTTTTGTGTCATAATTTTTATCATATTTTTATTTTTAATACAAAAACTATGCTAAAATAAACAAAAGCAATCATTTTGTTTATTTATATCTCCACATTTTTTCAACAAAACTTAGTGCGTTGATATATTGTCCCTAGTTCCAAGGATACTTCGATGACGGCTATAGCTCAAATAAATAATTAATCCCAAAACCATCCATATCAAAAAATAAATCCAATTGAGCAAAGTCATACCAGAAAGCAAATACATGCAGCTTATCACACCCAAAACAGGTATCAATGAATAATCGCGATATATAGCCCAAAGCGAAAATAAAAATGCACTTACCAAAAATATCGATTTAGTCCAGGAGAAATAAATTTCTTCTGAATAGTTAATGACAAATCCTAAAATCGAAATTTCAGTGTTTTTATCTTCTGAGATATTTCCCTGAGTAGTATGAGGCATTAGATCAAATTGAAAATACATAGAAATTCCTAAAAATAACAATAATAAAAGAGGTAGAAATTTTCGAGAAGCGATTAAGGGCATTTTAAATTTATTAGATAAGTCATCAATTTGTAAATGTTTCTTGTCTGATTCGGTCAAAATTATCGCACCGGCACATACCACCAAAAAAGCAAATAAGGTCGAAATGCTACAAAAATCGATAACCGTTTGGTAATCAAAAAACAAAATAGGAATTCCTACGACTAAACCCGTGATAATCGTAGCGAAGCTTGGCGTTTTATATTTGGAATGAATTTTACTAAATCTCTTAGGCATCAAGCCATCTCGACTCATTGAGAGCCAAATTCTCGGCTGACCCATTTGAAAGACTAGGAGTACTGAGGTCATAGCTACTAGGGCGCTTATCGCCACAATGCCACTTAGCCAAGGCATTTTGAGATGTTCGAAGATATATGCCAAAGGGTCTTTTTGATTGAGCATATAGTAGGGCACGACACCTGTAAGCACCAGAGCTAAAGCGATATAAAGTATAGTGCAAATCAATAAAGCCCAAAACATTGCTCTTGGAAGGTCTCGTTTAGGATTTTTGCATTCCTCAGCAGTCGTCGATATCGCATCGAAGCCGATATAAGCGAAAAAAACCGCCGAAATCCCTTTTAAAACTCCACTTATTTTATTGGGCATGAAATTCTCCCAATTTTTTAACTCTATGAAATAACCACCCACTACGATTACGAGAAGAATTACTAGGACTTTGAAGATGACCAAGAAATTGCTAGTATGTTTAGATTCTTTGATCCCTCGATAAACTATCCAAGTGACTAATGCATTGATGAGTAGGGCAGGTAGATTGAAAATAATGGGAACACTCAAAAATAATGGCGCATTAAGATAGGCAGATGCCGCGAAATCATTAGATTTATTGAGATATGCATCTCTTGCACTACCATAGTCTATCGCTAAATATGCAGGGAAATGAATACCAGCATTTTTTAATAGGGTAACGAAGTATTCACTCCAAGAAATAGCTACTGCAATATTTCCAATACAATATTCCATGATAAGCGCCCAGCCAATAATCCATGCGATAAGCTCGCCAAAAGTATAGTAGGCATAAGTATAAGCTGAGCCAGAGAGCGGTACGCGAGAAGAAAACTCAGCATAACACATAGCACTGAGACCTGAGGCTATAGCCGTGAAAATAAAGAGGAAAATCACGGCAGGTCCCCCTTCATAGCATGCCACACCAATTGTCGAAAAAATTCCTGCGCCTATTACAGCTGCGATACCAAAACCTGTCAAATCCCAAACGCCCAAATTCTTATGGAGTCCTTCGTTTATAGGGATATTATGGATGTCTTTTTTTCGAAAAAAATTCTTCATGAAATTAACTGAGTTAAATTGCTCAGTAAAAATACAATAAATTATTAAATTTGTTTATTTTTTCTTGACCTTAGGGGTAAGCATCATAAACATTCTCTTGCCTTCTAATTTAGGAAGAGACTCTAAGCTAGCTACTTCATCTAATCGCTTAGCGAAATTAAGCAATAATAAATTGCCTCTGTCTTGGAAAACGATATCTCTACCTCGAAATAATATATAACATTTAATTTTTGCGCCTTCTGCTATGAATTTCATAGCGTGTTTGATTTTAAATTCGATATCGTGTTCGTCTGTATTTGGTCCAAAGCGAATTTCTTTGATAGTTACTTTTTGAGATTT
>JALOMB010000142.1 GCA_025455685.1 Chitinophagales bacterium
TTCTAGAAAAAATGTTCACAGAGATGTGAACATTTTTTATTTGCATCAATTTTATTTGTATTAACTTTGTAATATGAAATGTAGCGTTTTAGTAATTTTTTTATTCGGTTTTTTTTTACAAAATATCCTTGTAGCTCAGAATCCTACTGAGGTTTTATTGAATTTTAATCCCCTTGAGTCAAAAGCATGGAAGGTTTCTTTTTCGTTTAATAAAGCCTCAAGTGTACAAGGTATATTAGTTTGGGTTAGTACCGAACGTGGCAATTTATCCTTAAATGATTTTCAACAATACAAAAAAGGACAAATTCTTCAGAACTTTAAATGTATCGCTGATCAGAATAATTCTTTGATATCTTTGACACATGGAGCACTTCAGGCTAATACCACTTATTATTTTAAGGTTTTTAGTTATGTAACCTTTCAGAATCAATTTTACTATGTCAAAACACCTTTTGAATTTGAAATGACTACTGCGGGTGCAGAAATAGGTGCTTATTATGATGATTTAGATGAGACGAGTGATCAGTTTTTAGAAAATTTGTCTCGTAAACTGTTAGCACATGATTTTGTGGCCTACAGAGATTTTGAGTCTAATATGATTGTTGATTATTATCAACGTGATACCTTGGTCAATGGCCAGAGTAAGGCTTATGTTGTTTGTGATTATTCCAATCATCGGGCTATTTATGATTCAGTGTTTAGATTTTCAAATACTTCAATTGATTATAGTCGAGAGCATATAGTTCCTAGAAATTGGATGAACTTTAGAGGAATTCCTAATTCAGATTTGACAAGTTATCCTGAAGGAGCTGATTTTCATAATCTATGTTTGACTAAATCAAGTGGCGTCAATGGAGCAAGGGCTGATTTTATTTTTGATTCCTTAGTTACTATTAGTTCGTCTTTTATTGATTCTAAATTAGGGAGAAATCAAGCTAGTGTAACTAGTTTTTTACCTAAAGAGCAATTCCTAGGTGATTTAGCTCGAAGTGTTTTTTATCAATTGGTTTGCTATAATGGTTTAAATGGAAATAGTTGGGGATTTAAAAACGGTTTGAAGTCTTATGGAAAAGATCAGAGGCAAGTTATTTTGAAACGCTGGGCAGTCGTGGATACTGTAGATTTAAGAGAAATAGCTAAAAATGAATTGATTTTTAGCCTTCAAAAGAATAGAAATCCCTTTATAGATTATCCCAAAATGATTCATTGTATAGATTTTGATTCTATGAAATGGAAATCTGGCTGTGTATTTAGAGATACTATGGGTCATGTAAGTATTGCAGCTTCAGATGATTTAGATTTTTCAGTTGAATTTGACAAATCCAAAGAGTATTGTTCGATTTCGATGTCCAATATAGAAGATTATGAAGTATCCATTATTGATTTGCAAGGAAAAAAAATCGCTTATAAGAGCGGATTTTCCAAACTTTTTGAGTGGAATACCCTTCAATGGCCAAGAGTATTCTTCATTGTAGTAACCAACAAATCAAGGGTTCAAGTTAAGAAAATGTCTTTTTAGTCTTATTATATTTTTTAAGGTTATTCCTATATGCGTTATTTATTTCTATTTTTTTTATTGATATTTTTCTACAAAGGGTTTACCCAAAGTAAGTTGATACAAATTAGTGGAAAAATTCTATCAAATGATTTGAATTCCACTGCTGTGGGGTATGTTTCTGTGATTAATAAGTCTCGAAATTCATCTACTTATTCAAATGCTTCAGGAAATTATGCTGTGGTGGCTGCGCCAAATGATACCATTTTATTTAGATGTATTGGTTTTAAAACCCTTACATTTATCGTTCCAAATCAAATTGAGCATGATTTCATAAAAGTTAATCAGGTCATGACTATAGAAAATACCGAACTGCCTTCTGTAGTTATAGTCCCTTGGAAAACTATAGAAGATTTCCAAAAAGAATTGATTAATAAAAAACTCAAACAAGATGATTTGATGCAAGCATACCAAAATCTCCAAGCGTCAAAATGGGAGCATATTCGAAGTTCTACTCCTACAGATGGACAAGAAGGTCAGAGGCTAGCAATGCAAAACTATCTACAACAAAATTACGGTGCGGCTCATAATAATTTGCTCAATCCTTTTGCTTGGATGCAGTTTTTTGATTATTTAGGAAAAAATAAAAAGAAAAAGGAAAAAAGTAATATTGATTATTATCTAGCAGAACCAAGTGAGTCAGATAAATAGATGTCTCCAACGAGTTTGAGGTAATCTTGATGGTAAGTTTTGCGGTCTAGATAAATGTCAATCTTAGAAAAAATCGTTTGAGTATAAGCGCTTTGAGCAATTAATAAAACTCTATGACCACTGGGTTTTAGGTGGAATATTTCTATTTGTTCTACCAAAAATAAATGACTTGCATTAATGATGTGATACCATTGTTTGATATCACTCAATCGACAAATCCAAGCAATTTTACCTTGAGGTTTCAAAAGGGTAGAGGCCTTGATCCACCAGTCTTGAAGTATATCGATTGAATTGTGCTTGAAATTTTCTTTAGTTTTAGAGGACTTAATGTAGCTATTTAAGTAATAAGGCGGATTGGTCAATATAAAATCATATTTTTTTGAAAAGTCCAAAGTTAAGAAATCTCCTTTTTGTAACTTTATACTAATTTTATTTCTTAGAGCGTTAAGTCTGCTCAGAGAAATCGCTTCTTCTTCGACATCACAACCTTCTATGCTTTTAAGTTTACTATAGGCATAATGATAGATAATCATAGAAATTACACCAGACCCTAAGCCTATTTCTAAGAGGTCGCCCGAGACACGATGACGCATTAGTGCAGCGAAAATTACCGCATCGAAACCAATTTTAAATACGTTTTCGTTTTGATATAAGCTAAAATCCTGAAAATGAAACAAGTCCATAATATCAAGAAAAATGTAACCTTAAAGCAATGGGTTACAAGGTAGGAATTTTTATTTTCTGACCTGGTTGCAAAGGTTGATTTTCATTAAATCCATTGATAGACTTGAGTATATCAATGGGTACATTATAAGTACTGCTAGCAGTTTTCAAAGTGTCTCCAGGTTTAGCTACGTATATGATGAAGTTTTGGTAATCTGCTTTAGGCTCTACTTTGACATAGGTTGTTTTTTCTATATTGATTACTTTACCGACATGGACATTATTAATATCTCGAATATCTGGATTGAGCTCTTTTATTCTCGAAAGTGATGTTTGATATACATCGGCTATATCTAATATTCTAT